>JBFINI010000417.1:0-3240 GCA_041611275.1 Burkholderiaceae bacterium | reverse complement strand
CTCCAGTCCACCGTTGTCGCACTGCTGATGGCGGGCTGGCTGTGGCTGCTGCGCGAGCGGCCGTTGCCGATGCTCGGCGTCAAGTTCGCACTGCTGCTGGCGGTGTTGCCGTCGCTCGCCGCGCTGCCGATCGGCCTGGGCCTCGACTTCGGTTCAGAGCCGCAGCGGGAGGCCTACACGCAGCTGATGCGCTGGACTTCGTGGCCCGGTCCGCTGCTGTTGAGCGGCTTGCTGTTGGCGAGGCGGACGACCGTGAACGCTGTCGTCGATGCCGGCGAGGCGCGGGCAGCATGGATCTCGATGGCGCTGTTTGCCGCCGGCCTCATCGTCGGCGCATTGATTCGTGCGGAGACGACGTCGGTTCCGGCGCACTACCACGCCACGCTCGGCGCGATGACATTGGCAATGCTCGCCTGCGTGTTGTCGTGGCAGCGTCGTCGCATCGCGCCGACGCTGCCATTGCTGTATGGCGCAGGTGCCGCGCTTCTGGTCGCCGGATTCGCGCTGGCGGGCGCTTACGGCGCGCCGCGCAAGTCGCTCGCCGTGCTGCCGGAGCCGCTGGGAACGTTCGGCCTGTCGCTGATGGGCGTCGGTGCCGTTGCGATGATCGGCGCGGTGCTGTGGTTTGCCACCGCCGCGATCGCGCGCGAGCACACCGCAACGCCGACGCCGCGCCGCGTCCCCGACCGTCGCTGGCAGGCGGCGCTGGCCACCGCGCTGGCGACCGCTGCGCTCGGCACCGGGCTGGCGTGGCTCGGCGTCGGTGTCGACAGCCGCAGTCCGACAGCGACCGATCACGCGCAACAGGCCGAAGTCCGGGTCCGCTTCGACCAGGGCGTGGTGATGCTGCATGCGCGGCAGTACGCGCACGCGCTGACGGCTTTTCATCGCGTGCTCCAGGTGGCGCCGACAATGCCCGAGGCGCACGTCAACATGGGTTACGCGCTGATCGGCCTCGGCCGCACGCGGGAGGCCGGTGACTTCTTCGCCTCCGCGCTCGAACTGCGCAAGGAGCAGGTCAACGCCTACTACGGCCTGGCGGTGGCGCTCGACGCCGGCGGCGATCGCGCGGGCGCAATCGGCGCAATGCGCAGCTACGTGCATCTGGCGGCCGCCGACGATCCGTATCGCCGCCGCGCGCTCGCCGCGCTGTGGGAATGGGAGAGCGACGCCGGCGATCGGGGCGTCGCCAAGACGCGCGCAAGCGATCGATCCGCGGCCAGCCCTGAGACCGCGCAAAACGCTTCCCGGACGCGGGAAGCACTTCCCGACATCAAGGCAGATCGACATTGATGCGCAACGTCATTCACCGCTAATGCGGCTGCGTGACGCAGCGCGAGCTGCGAAGGACGTGCAAAGTGCCGTGTGGCACGCGCGTTGCTTGACTGAAATGCAGGGCAATTGGCTTTATCGCGCACGATGGTGGAAGTTCCCTTGCGGCAGCATCAGCCTGTGGCGGCAACGCCGCTGCTTGACGCGGCGCCCGCCGAGTTTTATGTGCTTGCGGGCGCGGCCCTGCCCTGGTGCGTGCTGGCCGCAGCGCTGCTGGCCGGCGGCGGGCTATACGTCGCGCTGCTGGTCGCGCCGACCGATCCCGTGTACGGCGAGGGCCATCGGATTGCCTTCATTCATGTCCCGGCCGTCTGCGCGTCAATGGTGCTGTACGTCGCGATGGCGGCGTCGGCTGCGCTGGCCGTGCTGGGTGATCGGCGGTTGGCGGCAATGGTGGCCACAGGAATCGCGCCGACCGGCGCCATGATGTCATTCCTCGCACTGTGGACCGGATCACTGTGGGGGCGGCTGATCTGGGGCAGCTGGTGGATCTGGGATGCGCGGCTGGCCACCGAACTGCTGCTGCTGGTCCTGTACCTGGGCTGCATCGGGCTGCATGCAGCGATCGATGATGCGCAATGTGCCGATCGAGCGGCGAGCATGCTGGCGCTGATCGGCATCGCCGTCTTGCCGCTGGTCTTCGTTTCGGTCGCTTGGTCGGATGGCTGGAATCTGGCGACCGCGACCGGTCTCGTGCTGGCGAAGTTGGACAGCGGTGCATCGCTGATCGCAGCGTTGCTGACCCTTGCCGCCTTGCTCGCCTATGGCGCGGCTGCAGCGCTGGCCCGGCTGCGCTCGATCATCCTTGAGCGTGAGCGTGACGATGAATGGACACGCCGCGCGCTCGGAGCGGAACCATGAGCTGGCCCGACTGGGGCGAATTCCTCGCGATGGGTGGCCACGCACTGTACGTCTGGGGTGCGTATCTGGTCGCGCTCGGCGTGCTGCTGGTCGAGGTCATCCTGCTGATGCTCAGGGCGCGCAACATCCGCCGGTTTCTCGGCGCTGCACACTGGCTCGGCCGGCGTTCCCGGTCTTGAGCTGGCCGATCACCGCGCAAGCCGGCTCCACCCTCGGCGTGTTCAAGCGGCCGCACCGACGTGGCCCGATCTGTGCTTTCCCAATGTTGAGCACTAAGATGGCGTCATGTGCAGGTTGATCATGGAGAAGGTGATGCGTTTCTCGACATTGGCTTTTCTGTTGGGGCTGGCAATCGCAACGACTCCGGCACAGGCGCGGACCGAGGACGTGGCGAAGCTGACGGCCGAGGCGCGCGAAGCGGCGGACTCATTGCTCGGCATGATCCGCGGCGAACTGGTGCGCGCGATGGAAACGAGCGGCCCGCTGCGCGGCATCATCGCCTGCAAGTACAGCGTGCCGGAAATCACCTCGAACCTGTCGCGACAGAAGGGCTGGCGCATCTCGCGCGTGTCGCTGAAGCCGCGCAACCCGGCACTCGGCGAACCCGATGCGTGGGAACAGCGGGCGCTGCTGAATTTCGAGCAGCGGCAGGCGCGCGGCGATCCGGCCAGTTCTCTCGAATTCTCGGAAATCGTCAGCGAACCGGCGGGGCCATCGTTCCGTTTCATCCGTGCGTTGACGCTGCAACCGCTGTGCATGTCCTGCCATGGGGATAACCTGACCGAGGCGGTCAAGGCACAGCTCGACGTCGAATATCCCTCCGATCGGGCCGTTGGCTACAAGCCGGGCCAGGTGCGCGGCGCAATCACCATCAAGCGGCCGCTGCGCTGAGCCGTCCTTTAGCGCGGCGGCGTATTGGCGGTGAACTGCTGCGCGGCCGGATGACCTGCGGCCGCGGCGCGGCCGATCCATTTCATCGCCTCGTCGCGGTCGGCGTAAACACCGGTGCCTGCCAGCAGCAGCAGGCCGAGGTGATATTGCGCATCG
>JBFINI010000416.1:0-3241 GCA_041611275.1 Burkholderiaceae bacterium | reverse complement strand
TGCTTCTGAGGCCACCCTCGCTGATCGTCTCCGTGGACCGAATCGGCTGCTGGTCGCCGACCGAGATCGCCGCCGTGTGGTTGTCGAGGACCATCAGCGACGGGCTCGAGATCACGCGGATCAGCGAGCGGTCGGCCAGCGCGTTCAACACCGCCCGCACCTGGCCGAGGCTGTTGGTCAGCGTATAGGCAAAGCCGGGCTGCAGCGCCCGGATGTCACCCTGCTCGTTCAGGTTCAGCTGGCCGGTCCCGCGCAGGCCACCTCGCGGCGAGTCGGTGAAGAACCACTGCAGGCCGTACTGCAGCTCGTCGGAGAGGGTCACCTCGACGATCGTCGCCTCGATCAGGACCTGCGTGGCCGGCGCATCCAGCCGCTTCAATGTCTCTTCGATCTTGCGGAACATCGACGGCGGCGCGTAGACCAGCACGGCGTTGTTCAGGTCATCGCCGACGATGCGCACGTTGCCGTCGAGCGAAACGGCCGTGACACCACCGCCGGTCGCCGCTCGCGTTCCCGTCTGCGGCAAGGCGCCGCCACCGATGCCGCTAGCCGCGCCCGGGCGGGCGGCGGAGGCCGCTGGCGTCGTGCTGACGGTTCCCGCACGAGTGGCCGGCGTGGTTGTGCCGGTGACCGGACGCAGCCCGGGAGCGACGCTGGCCCCGGTTGCGCCGCGCGACCCATCGCCGCCGCCGAAAATGCCGTTCAGCACGTTCGCCAGATGCGAGGCGGAACCGTTCTGCACCGGGTAGACGAACAGGCGCGGTTCGGCCTCGGTATCGCTCGGCCGGTCGAGCCGCTCGATCCACTGCTTGACCTCGTCGAGGTAAGCGGCGCGTGGCGTGACGACCAGAAGGCTGTTCAAGCGTTCGAGCGGGATCACGCGCAGGGCGCCGAGCAGCGGGTGCCGCGGCGCGGACGCCGCCTGTGCGGCCGCCGCACTCGCCGCACCGGGTGCGGCCGACGGCGCCGTCTCGCCGGGGGCGGCCATCGCCCGCAGCGCGGCTTCGATATCGCGCACCGACGTGTACTGCAACGGGAAAACGCCGACCGACATGCCTTTGAGCAGGTCGACATCGAACGTCTGCACGATCTCCAGCCAGCCGGCGATCTGGTTGCGGGAGCCGGCGAGGATCAGCAGGTTGCGCACGTTGTCGACGCGCAGCAGGGCCTCGGGCCGCGCGATCGGCCGCAGGATTTCCGCCATCTCGGCCGCACCGATGAATTTCAGCGGCACGATGACGGTGCCGAATCCGGGCGTCAACGGCGCCTGCCCAGCGCGCCGGGGCGCGGCCACGATGCCGCGCAGCGCATCCGGCGGGCCGACGTGAAATACGCCGGAATCATCCTGCGCCATCAGCAGCCCGTTGGCCTGCAGGACCGCCTCAAGCACCGAAAGCGCCTGGTCGGCCGGGATCGGCGCCGCCGTCGACACCGTCACCGTGCCACCGACCGGCTGATGCACGACATAGGTGAAGCCGAGCAGCTCGCCGAGCACCGCGTGCACGACTTCGCGCACTGGCGCCTGCTCGAATTTGAAGGACACCTCCTGCGTCGGCACCGGCCGCACTGTCGAGGGTCGCGCCGGCGCGATGACTTCGTTGTTGCCGCGAAAGACGCGCGGCCTGGCTGCAGGGCTCGCCGGATCGGCGTCGCCCACGCCAGCGCCCGCCTGCGGGACGGCTCCGGTGCGGTTGGCCGAGGCGGCGCCCGGTCGCGACCCGTCGACTGCTGCGCCGGCGACGTCCATCGGCGCGCCACCGGCGGCCCGGTGCACGGTCACACCCGGCGCCGCAACTTCGCTGCGTGTGGGTCCAGAACGGGTCGCGGGCGCAGTGCTTTCCGGCGCATGGGGCGGCACGGCGCAGGCGCTGATCAGCAGAACGGACAAAGCGGTGGCGAAGGCGGTGCCGCCCCGCTCGATGTAGCGCTCCACCCTAGGGTTCCCTGACCTGCGGTCGACCGCGTGATGCGCGGCCAGCGTCCCGATTCCTGGTGGCGTCGCGCAGCTGTTGCAGACGCTGCGCTTCGTCCGCAGCGCCTGCTGCTGCTGGTCCTGCCACCGGCCCGGCAACGGGTCCCGCTACCGGCCCGGCCACCGGCCCCGCCGTTGGCTTAGCGCCGGATTGCTGCGCCGGCGCGCCAACCGCAGCGGGCGAAGCCCCCGGCGCATCGTCACGCTTGCTGGCCGTTGCCGCCACCGGTGGCGACACCGTCCGATTGTCCAGAACCATCTGCAACGTCCGCTGCTCCCCTCGACCGTTGGTGAGTGTAGCGCCCCGACCGCTTTCACCTGCCACGGTCCACTCGCCGATCTTGTCACCGAATGCAACGCGCTGGACCTTGCCGCCGTTGCTGACGACGATGCCGCCGCGGCCACGCGCGCCATACAGCCCCAGCAGCCGAAGATCCTTCAGCGGATCGACTGCCGGCTGCGCCTCGCGTCGTTCAACCGGCGGTGCCGGCCGCCGGTTGCCCGCAAAGAGCGGCCTCTCCAGGGTTTCGCGATACCGGGAGACGTCGACGAGCACCGGCGCCGGAACGGCCACCGCCTCGTCGAGCGACGGTGGAATCGGTTGCGGCTCGGACCAGCGCACGCGGTCGCGATCGCTCCAAAGGACGATCAGCGCGGAGGCCAGCACGACATTGGCGACGACCACGGCCGCGATCGCGCGATTTCTCATGACTGCAGTCTCAGCACTGAAACCGTCAGGCGACAGCTCACGATCGGTGTGCGATCCTCGGCGGAACGACCCGTCCATTGCAGGACCAGGTCGTCGATCATCAGCGTCGGCCGCTCGGCCTGCAATGCGGCCAGTGCCAGTTGAACGCTTCTGAGCGATCCCTCGGCCTGGAGCGCCACCCCGATGCGATCGAAGCCCGCTTCGGACCGCGCCGGGCGAACCTGGCTGTTGGCCACCGCAAGGCCTGCCGCCTGCAAGGCCTTGCGCGCAACTTGCTGCAGATCAATGCCCACTTGAGCCGCATCGCGCTCGGCCGGGTAGCCGAGCTGCGAGGCGGCAGCTCGCATCTGCTTCAGACCCTGCTCGAGCGACGCACCGGCATCGCGCAAGCCGAGAAGACGCGCATGACGCGGCTCGATCTCGGCAAGCTTTTCTGCCGCCCAGACATGCTTCTGCCAAACGAAGTGACCGCCGAGCAGCACCAGTAAGGCGACGACTCCGAGCGTCGACGCAACGGCAATCAGGGCGCGGCTGCCGAATCGACTCACGACGGCCGAGCC
>JBFINI010000415.1:0-3247 GCA_041611275.1 Burkholderiaceae bacterium | reverse complement strand
GCCGGAGGTCAGTGGCTTGGGTACCCGGGCCGTGATGCCCACCTGCTCGCAGGCCAGGATCTGCTCACCGCTGAAGTAGCCGCGATCGGTCAGCACCGTGAGCGACGCCGCGTCGAGCACATCGCGTGTGCGCGTGGCCATCGACTCGAGTTGGGTGCGGTCACGTCCGAGGTTGGTCACCTCGTGCGCGACGATCAGGTGGTGCTTCGTGTCCACCGCCGTCTGCACGTTGTAGCCGACGATTCCAGTGCCGCGGCCGCGGGTGGCCATGGAGCGTGCGTCGGGATCGGTCAACGAGACCCGGCGATCGGGTGCAGCCGCCAGTTGGCTGCCAATCTCGGCCAGCTTCTGCGCCTGCGCCCGGACCGCGGCGAGCTTGTCCTTCAAGTGTGCCACCCGCACCGCCGGGACTTCGGCCGGCGGCGCACGCTCAACGCCGAGTCGCGCCAGATCGAGTGCGTCGATGAAGGCATTTACCACCCGCACCGGGTTGTCTTCCTCGACCCAGTCATTCATTCGCTTCGGAAACAGAACGACTTGCGCCCTGTCGTCCCCGTCGATGTGCCGGCCCATCGAAGACTCCTTCAACTGATCGAGTCCTCTGACCGTCACCAAGGCGAAGAGTCTTCACGCGGCCTCGGTCGGACAGAGGCATGCCTGGTGCGCCCGCTCTCGCTAGCTACGACGGGCCTGCTCTCGCTAGCGTTCGGGCCAACCGGGAAGAGCTGATCTGAAGTCGGTTCTGCTACGTTCGCAGGCGTGAACAACCGCAGCCCATAGGAAGACGCATGGACAGGTTTCGTCGCGCGGCAACGCTGCTCTGGGATTGCGCGCAATCCGGCAGGTTCATCGCCGAGCTTCCCGAGGAGATCAGGCCGGCCACGCGGGTCGAGGGTTATCAGGTGCAGGCGCACTGGCCGCAGGTCGCCGGCGAACGCGTTGCCGGCTGGAAGATTGCCGCCACGAGCGAGGCGGGCCGCCAGCACATCGGCGTGAGCGGCCCGCTGGCCGGACGGATCCTGCGCTCGCGCGTCAATTCATCGGGCTGCGACATTGCTTCGCTGGGCAACGGCATGCGCGTGGCCGAGCCGGAGTTCGGCCTTTCGATGGCGAAGGATCTCGCGCCGCGCGCGTCGGCCTATACGGTCGATGAAGTCCTCGATGCGGTCGACCATGTGTTGCCTTCGGTCGAGCTTCCTTCGTCGCGGTATGTGGACTTCGTGCGTGCCGGCGAGGCGCAACTGCTCGCCGACGATGCTTGCGCCGGGCGCTTCGTCTTCGGTGAGCCGTTTCGCGACGGCTGGCGTTCGCTGGATCTGCGGTGGCACGAAGTGCGCGGGACGGTGCACCGGAACGGCGCGCCGGTCCTCACGCGCATGGGCACGGGCGAAGCGGCGCTCGGCGATCCGCGCGCCGCGCTGACCTGGCTCGTCAATGAGCTGAGTCAACTCGGCCTGACGCTGCACGCGGGCCAGGTGGTCTCGACCGGGACCTGCATGGTGCCGCTGCCGATCGCGCCGGGCGATGTCGTCACCGCCGATTACGGGGTACTGGGTCGCATCGAACTTAACTTCGTCGACTGAGCACAGCGGACGGCGCAAGGCAGCTGCGGTTTGCCGCGCATCGCGGCAAGCTTCGCCGCAAGGGCGACCAGCGCGGCTGCATCGTACGTGCCTCATTTACCCGCGCCCGGCAGCGGACCGCCGATCTCGCCGGCCGGAAACGGACCTGAACGCCGTTTTCTAGGGTTGCGCTAGCTATCATGACTGTCATGGAGCAGTTCAATGAAGCCATCACCTTTGCGCAGTCGCACGAGATTCCATGGCCGCGCGATCCGTCCGCTGACCCCGCGCGCTGGGGCGTCCACCACGAGGACCCGCCGCCGTTCAACCGCCTGCGCGGGCCGGTGCATGCGCGCGGCGGCGTTTCCGGAGTCATCCGTGTGCGCGGCGAGGAGGTCGCCGCCTGGGGCGAACCCGATCGCGCGGACCAGACCTTCAGCGTCGCCAAGACCTACCTCGCCTTGCTGGCCGGCATTGCGCAGGCGCGCGGTCTGCTCAATTCGGGCGAGCGCGTCAGCGAGCGGTTGCCGGGCATCGGCTTCGACTCGGCGCACAACCGCGCGATCACCTGGAAACACCTGCTGACGCAGACCAGCGAATGGCAGGGCGAATGTTTCGGCATGCCCGATCAGGTGGAGCACTACCGGCACGTGTCGCACGATCCCCGGCCGCCCGCGGGCAGGAAAGGCGAGCTGCGCCCGTTGCGCGAGCCGGGCGGCTATTGGGAATACAACGACGTGCGCATCAACCAGCTCTCGCTGGCGCTGCTGCATCTGTTCAAGCGGCCGCTGCCGGAAGTGTTCCTCGAAAGCGTGCTGCAGCCGATCGGCGGCGGCCGCGACTTTCGCTGGGAGGGCTACGACGACGCCTGGGTCGAGCTCGATGGCCGGCGCCTGCAGTCGGTTCCCGGCGGTACGCACTGGGGCGGCGGTGTGACGATCAGCGCCCGCGACCAGGCGCGCATTGGCCAGCTGCTGCTGGACGGCGGCGCGCACCAGGGTCGGCAGATCCTTCCACGCGAGTGGGTGCGCAGCATGCACGAACCCTGCGCGGTGGCGCCGTTCTACGGCTGGCTGACCTGGCTCAATCGCGACGGGCGACTGTTCGCGGACGCTTCGCGCACGAGCGGGTTCATGCTCGGCGCGGGCGGCCAGTTGGTGTGGATCGACCCGGAGAACCAAGCGGTGGTCGTTGCGCGCTGGCTCGACGGCGCGCATTCGGCGCAGTTCGTCCGTTGCGTGGCGCAGGCGCTCGGGAGTTAGTCGCCGGCCGCTCGGTCGTCTCCGCCCGGGATTCATCCCCGGCCGCAGCGCTCGGAACGGGGTCGCCGCTTCAAAGCTTCAGCATTGCCGCAGCGCGTTCTCCAGATCGGCGATCAGATCCTCCTCGTGTTCCAGGCCGATCGACAGCCGCACGAGCCCTTCGGATACGCCGACCTGCGCACGCACCTCCGCGGGCACGCCGGAGTGCGTGGTCGACGCGGGGTGGCAGACCAGTGATTCAGTGCCACCGAGACTGACCGCGGACTTGAACAGCGCCAGCGCATTGATGAAGCGACATATGGGCTTTGGCCCGCTGGGCACAGGCGGCATCTATGCCATCAACCCCACGACCGGGGCGGTGACACCATGGTTAGATATCCAAACTTTGGCCGGTGTCAGCACGGGTGCAGACCCGCACACGGG
>JBFINI010000414.1:0-3251 GCA_041611275.1 Burkholderiaceae bacterium | reverse complement strand
GGTGGGCGCGACCTACCAGACCAAGGACGGCGTGGTCCTGATCGACGAGAAGCATTGCATCGGCTGCCGCTATTGCGTGCAGGCCTGTCCGTACGGCGCGCGCTACTTCAACGAGGCCAAGGGCGTCCCCGACAAGTGCAACTGGTGCTACCACCGAATCACGAAGGGCTTGCAGCCTGCCTGTGTCGACGCCTGCCCGGTCGGCGCGCGGGTCTTCGGTAATACGCAGGACCAGCAAAGTCCGATCAGCCTGTTCATTCGCAATAACCGCGTGCAGGTGCTCCGTCCCGAGTCCGGCAACTCGCCAAGAGTGTTCTATGTCGGCATCGATAAGGAGGTCAGCTAGTGGAAACGCACACTCACTTCGCTCCTTATACCGGCTGGGTCTTTCCGAACGAGACGATCATTGACTGGACGGTGCTGCTTGCCGTCTATCCGTACCTGACCGGGCTGGTAGCCGGCGCCTTCACGGTGTCGAGCCTTTATCAGGTGTTCGGCTTCCAGCGATTGAAGCCAGTCGCGCACCTCGCGCTGCTGACGTCCTTCTGCGTCATGCTGTTCGTGCCGATGCCGCTGCTGCTGCATCTGGGGCAGCCGCTAAACGCGATGAACGCGATGATCACTCCGCACCTGACCTCGGCGATGGCCATGTTCGGCTTCTTCGCGACCTTCTATGTGGTCCTGCTGATGCTCGAACTGTGGTTCGCCTACCGGCCCTACATCGTCGAGCAGGCGCAGAAGCGCAACGATCTTCTCGGCAAGGCGTACAAGCTGATGACGCTGGGCTCTTACGATGTCTCGGAGCGGGCATTGGCCATCGACAAGAAATGGGTGTTCTGGCTTGCTGTGGCAGGCATCCCCGGCGCGCATGGTCTGCACGGCTACGTCGGGTTCCTGTTCGGTTCGCTGAAGTCGCGCGAGTGGTGGTCATCGGACCTGATGCCGGTGATATTCCTGTTCTCGGCGATCATCTCCGGCGTGTCGCTGCTGATCGTCATGTACGTGGTGTCGTGCAAGCTGCGCCGGATCCCGGTGGATCTCGCTTGCCTGAAAGGGCTGGCCTACACGGTGTGGGCGTTCATCATGGTCGCCTTTGTTCTCGAATGGCTGGAATTCGCCAATATCGTCTACAAGGGCCGCGAAGGCGTCGAAACGATCATTGAGTTCGTCACCGGCCCACTGATGATTCCTTATTTCGTGCTGCAGTTCGGAATCGGCGCGGCCCTACCGATGCTGTGGCTGTCGTACATGATCTGGCGGGGCACGACGGGGCGCGCTCTGGTATTCGGCGTGACCTCTTCCGCGATCCTCGTACTCTTCTCTGTGTTCATGATGCGGTGGAACGTCGTGATCGGCGGACAGCAGCTGTCGAAGACGGGGAGGGGTCTCGTCTTTTACGAAATGCCCTTCTGGGGCCAGGAGGGCGCCCTGATGGCCATCGTGCTGACGCTGGCGCCACTGGTGGTGCTGCTGGCGGCGATCAAGATTTTCCCGCCATGGGATGATGAGCACACGCCTGCGTCACCTGCGCTCGCCGGCGCGCGCTGACAACGGCGACGTCCACGGCTCGAGTAACAATTTGAGGGATAGGTAATGAAGCGACATCTAGCAAACGCAGTTCGCGCCGGGGTTATGGTCTGTGCCGGCGCGCTGCTGGCGGCAAGCGCGATCGCTCAGCCAAAGGCCGCCGCGCAGCCGACCCAGGACATGCGCGCCGTGTTCGCCAGCCCGGCCGATGTCGCCGAAGGAAGGAAGGTTGCCCTGGCGAGTTGCGCCAACTGCCACGGCATGGACGGCTTCAGCACGGGTCGCGGCGTGCCCCACATCGCCGGCCAGCGCCCGGGCTATCTGTATGCCGAGATGCGCGTGTACCAGGCCGGCGGTCGCCCCGACAAGTCGATGGGCGACGCCGTCAAGTTCCTCAGCGACGACGCGCTGGTGAAGGTCTCCGCGTACTACGCCAGCCTCGAGCCCGCGCCACCCGTGACCGCGGCCGAGGCCAAGGCAGCGGCGAAGGCGGCCAAGCTCGATCCGGTCAAGGCGGGCAAGGCGGTTGCTGACAGTTGCGCCAGCTGCCATGGAGAAACGGGGGTCAGCACCATGCCCGGCATGCCCAATCTCGTCGCGCTCGATCCGAAGCACTTCTACGATGCGATCGTCGCCTACAAGACCGGCCAGCGTAAGCACGACATGAAGAAGACGATCGCCGCTGCGGTGAGCGATGCCGACTTGAAGAACGTGGCGCTGTTCTACGCGCTGCAAAAGCCGGCCAAGGCGAAGACGCCATCACCCGGTGATGTGGCGGCCGGTGAGCGGGCGGCAGCCGCGTCGTGTGCCGGTTGCCACGGCGACAAAGGCGTGACCAGCAGCGCGACAGTGCCGAATCTCGCCGGCCAGGACGCCGAATACTTCATCGAAGCGATGCGTGCCTACAAGACCGGCGCCCGCACCGACGAGGCGATGAAGAACGCGGTGGCCACGCTCGACGACGCGTCGATCAAGAACCTGGCGGCCTACTACGCCAAGCAGCAGCCGCTGCCGACCAAGGCGCGAGCGCCGCTGTCCACGTCCGAATGGGTGCAGCGCTGCGACCGCTGCCACGGTGTGAACGGCAACTCGACCGACCCGCACATGCCGGCGATTGCGGGGCAGCGCGCCGATTACCACGAGAGAGTGCTGCATGCGTACCGCACCGGCGAGCGCAAGAGCTCGGCGATGTCGGCGATGTCCAGCGCCCTGACCGAGGCCGACGTGGAGGCACTTGCCGCCTACTACGCTCGCCAGAAGCCTCGCTCGGTCATCTACATTCCCGTGCCGAGCAAGTGAACGCGCTCTAGGCGAATCGACGAAGGAAACGAAGCATGTCTGCTCAACCACTGCACCGGTCGTACCTGCACTTCTCCGAGCTGCCGACCAGCCTGCGCGTTCTCTATACGGCCGTGCTGGCCCTGATGGGCGCCGGGTATCTATTCGCCATCATCTACCTGTACCACAGTCATTCCGGACGGGACGGTGATCCAAGGACGCTGTCTTATGCGGACGTCGTGATCGCCTACTCCGGCAGCGGGCAGGGCTCGAAACTGGAAGCGTCGCTGCGCGGGCCGATGGCCAGCATGCTGCCGGCTGACGAACTCAAGAATATGGTGGCCTGGGTTCAGGAAGGTGCTGACCGCGCAAAGTTCGAGTCGGAGATGCGGCCGGTTTTCGAGAAGCGCTGCGCCAATTGCCACGACGGCAGCAACCCGCACCTG
>JBFINI010000413.1:0-3288 GCA_041611275.1 Burkholderiaceae bacterium | reverse complement strand
GGTGGCGCGCAGCACGTCGAGGTTGGTGATGCCATCCTTCAGCAGGCCCTCGACGTTGCTGACGATGTGCATCACGTGTGAATAGCGCTCGACCGCGAAAGCCTCGGTGACCTTGACGCTGCCGGTGCGCGCGATGCGGCCGATGTCGTTGCGCGCCAGGTCGATCAGCATCAGGTGCTCGGCGCGCTCCTTCGGGTCGGCGAGCAGTTCGGCGGCGAGCTTCTCGTCGTGCTCGACGTTGCCGCCGCGCGGCCGCGTGCCGGCGATCGGCCGCAGCGCGACGATCCGCTCGTTGCCGTGCGAGGTCGATCGGTCCTCGCTGCGCACCAGGATCTCCGGCGAAGCGCCGACCACCTGATGGTCGCCGAAGTCGTAGAAATACATGTACGGCGACGGGTTCAAGGTGCGCAGCGCCCGATAGAGCGACAGCGGCGCATCGGCATAAGGCTTGCTGATCCGCTGGCCGATCACCACCTGCATCGCGTCACCGGCTTCGATGTAGTCCTTGGTGCGGGCAACCGCCTGCAGGAAATCGCCCTTGGCGAAATCGCGCCGCTCGGGCCGGCGCACGCTGGCGCGCGTGTGCGGCGGCTCGATGTGCCGGTGCAGCCGCGCGCGCAGTTCGCGCAGCCGTTCGCGCGCGCGCGAGTAACCCTCAGGATGGCGCGCGTCGGCATAGACGATCACATAGGCACGGCCGGTCAGGTTGTCGATGACCGCCAGTTCTTCGGTCTGCAGCAGCAGGATGTCGGGCAGGCCGAGATCATCGGGCTTGCCCTTCGCCAGCTTCTTCTCGAACAGTCGAACCGTGTCGTAGCCGAAATAGCCAGCCAGGCCGCCACAGAAGCGCGGCATGCCGGGCCGCAGCGCTACCTTGAACTGCGCGAAATACTGCTCGATGAATTCGAGTGGATCGCCGCGTTCCTCGCGGGCCACCGCGCCGTCGGTGACCACTTCGATGCGATGCGTGCCTGGCTCGCCGATGAAGCAGCGAATCGCCGTGCGCGCCGGCAGGCCGATGAACGAGTAGCGGCCGAAGCGCTCGCCGCCGACCACCGACTCGAGCAAATACGAATTCGCACCCGTGCCCTGGCTGCGGGCGAGCTTCAGGTACAGCGACAGCGGCGTTTCGAGGTCAGCAAAGGACTCCGCAATCAGCGGGATGCGGTTGTAACCCTGTGCGGCCAGGGCCCTGTATTCGAGTTCGGTCATGGATCACCTGCTGCGGTTCGTGGCGCTCCCTTGCCACGACGGGTAAGGCGGGAATCGACGGGTGCTGCGGGTAACGCAGCGGTACGGGCTTAGCTGCGCCAGCACCAAACCCCCTGGGCATGCCAGCCGCGCGGCTTGCAAATGCTCCAGGTGCGCCGCGGTGCGGCCGGGGTCATCGATTCGCTGCAGTGACTCATGAAGTGCTGATGTCGCGCCTTGCTGGCGTTGCCGGCTTGCGCAGAATCCACTGCGCTGCCTCGACGAGCGTGGCGAATATAGCATCGACCCCCTGCGAACCGGCCAGCTGCGCCACGCCTTCGCCCTCGTTGTAACCGGTCTCCACGAGCACACAACGGGCGCCGGCGGCGCGCGCGGCCTGCGCATCGTTGACCGAATCGCCGATCAGCGTCACCTCCGTCGGCCGCACACCGAGCCGCCGACAGGCTTCGAGCAGCAGCGCCGGATGCGGTTTCTTTTCCGCCACTTCGTCACCGGCGACCACCGCGTCGAAGTCGCCGGCGAGGCCGACTTTCTCCAGCAGCGGCAACGTGAACTCCCGCGGCTTGTTGGTCACGCAGGCGAGCTTCAGCCCACGCTCGCGTAACTGCTGCAGCGCCTGCGGCACGCCGTTGAAGACGATCGCCTGCGCGCCGTTTTCGTCGTGGTAATGCGCGTAGAAGGCGGTGCGGCCGCGCTCAAACTGGTCGGGCTCGGCACGGCCGTCCAGGTCGTCGGTCAGCGCTCGATGGACCAGGACTTCAGCGCCCTTGCCGACGAAGTCAGCGATGCGCGCCAGCGGCAGCGGCAGCAGGCCGAAGTCAGCGCGCATGCGATTGGCGGCAGCAGCCAGGTCCGGCGCCGTGTCCATCAGCGTGCCGTCGAGGTCGATCAGGACTGCACCCATCGTTTGCGAACTCATCGATAAATCCCGCCACGGCCTGCGCCCAGCGGCGCCAAGCAAGGTGAAGTCAGCGATCGCTTACGCGGAACTGCCAGCTTATCTATGGCCATTTCGATCGAATACCAAAAGCACGGCGATGAAACACTGTACTAGGGGCAATCGGCTCTTACGCCCGCAGCGACGCTGCACAGCCCGACTTGCCCCGCGCATATCTCAAGCGGCCCAAAGGATCATCGATGCCGTACAACGTCACTGCAACCGTCGCACTCGCCCTGGTGCTGGCCGGGGTCGTTGCGCTCTCCGCGTCGCTGCTGCCGCTGCGCCAGATCGTTTCCCAATTGCCGGCCGGCAAGACGCTGCGTACCTGGCGGTTGCAGGCGGCGATGACAGTGCTGTTCATTGCCGGCTATGTCGCGTACGTCGTCGAGGCCTGGGGCCGGCCGGTCGACAGCTTCAGCCTGATCGTCCCGGTCGTCTTCTTTCTTGGTGCGTGCTTCGTCTGGCTGAATTTCACGCTGGCGCTGCGAACCGCGCTCGATGTGCGCCGCATTGCCCTGCTCGAGCAGGAAAGCATCACCGACGAGCTGACCGGCGTCTACAACCGCCGCTACCTGCAGCGTCGGCTGCTCGAGGAATTCGAGCGCGCGCGGCGCTACGACCTGCCGCTGTCGGTCCTGCTGCTGGACATCGACCACTTCAAGCAGATCAACGATCGGCATGGCCACCCGACCGGCGACGTCGTATTGCGGCACTTCGGCGCGCTGTGCCTGAATACCGTGCGGGCCAGCGATATCGTGGCGCGCTACGGCGGCGAGGAACTGATCGTCATCGCGCCGCACACCAACGCCGCGCAGGCCCTGCTGCTCGCCGAGCGGCTGCGGCAGAAGGTCGAAGAGGCGGTGCTCGTGGTCGAGAGCCAACCGACGCGCCGGCACGAGCTGCGCTTCACGGTCAGCGTTGGCGCGGCGTCGTTGACCGCCAACGACTCGAATTGCCACGCCCTGGTCGAAGGCGCTGACCGCGCGCTGTATTGCGCCAAGGCCGAAGGCCGCAACCGCGTTTCGGCGAAGTCCTGCCTGGCGGCGCAAACGGCCTTCAAGACGATCGCCGCCCGGCCCGCGAAAGCAACGGCCTGACCCCCCAATAGCGCGGCGCCTTCCGGCATTGACCAAGCG
>JBFINI010000412.1:0-3291 GCA_041611275.1 Burkholderiaceae bacterium | reverse complement strand
GTTCAACTTCGTCGTCGCTGAGAAGCGCAGCGACGCCAAACCGCTGACCCTGCCCGAGGAGATCAACCGCCGGCCCGATGTCGGGCGCACGCTGCCGTGGCTGTGGCGGCGCATGCTCGGCGAGCGCCTGCCGCCGCCACGCTGACAGGCTTGCGGATTCGCCGGCCGCAGGCCGGCGCCGTGGCGACCGATGGCCGCGTTTGCAGTGCCGCGTACGCGGGCCACCGCGGCCATCGCGCCGCAGCAGCAGCATTGGCCCTGCATCAACAGCAACGGGCGCAAAGCGTTTAACCTTGCCGCCGCGCCGGTGATCCCGGCACACTACAAACGAGCGCACGCCACAAGCGGTCGCGCGAGGAGATATCGATGAGCGAGTCGTACGGCCCGTTGCGGCTGCACGTTCCCGAAGCCGCCGAGCGGCCGGGACACGAACCCGATTTTTCCTACCTGCATATCAAGCCCGCCGGCGAGACGCGCCGGCCGCCGGTCGAATCGCTGCCTTCGGAAACCAGCGATCTCGCCTATGGCCTCGTGCGCGTGCTCGACGAGAACGGTCGCGCGGTCGGACCGTGGGTACCCGAGGTCGAGCCCGCGCTGCTGGTGAAGGGCCTGCGCGCGATGATGACCACGCGTGTGTTCGATGCACGCATGTTGACCGCGCAGCGCCAGAAGAAAATGTCGTTCTACATGCAGAGCCTCGGCGAGGAAGCCATCTGCATCGGCCAGACGCTGGCGCTCGAGCCCGAGGACATGTGTTTCCCGACCTACCGCCAGCAGGGCATCCTGATCGCCCGCAGCGCGAGCCTGGTCGACCTGATGTGCCAGTTGTTCTCCAACACGCGCGACCCGATCAAGGGCCGGCAGATGCCGATCCTGCACTCCTGGAAGAAGCACGGCTTCTTCTCACTGGCCGGCAACCTCGGCACGCAGTACATCCAGGCGGTCGGCTGGGCGATGGCCTCGGCGATCAAGGGCGGCACCGCGATCGCCTCGGCGTGGATCGGCGATGGCTCCACGGCCGAGCCGGACTTCCACAACGCGCTGACCTTCGCCGCCGTATATCGCGCGCCGGTGATCCTGAACGTCGTCAACAACCAGTGGGCGATCTCGACGTTTCAGTTCATCGCCGGCGGCGAGGCGACGACCTTCGCCGCGCGCGGTGTCGGCAACGGCATCGCCTCGCTGCGCGTCGATGGCAACGATTTCCTCGCCGTTTACGCCGCATCGAAGTGGGCGATCGAACGCGCCCGCCGCGGGCTCGGGCCGACGTTGGTCGAGTGGATCACCTATCGCGCCGGCGCCCATTCGACCGCCGACGATCCGACCAAGTACCGACCGTCCGACGACTGGGCGCGCTTTCCGCTCGGCGATCCGGTCAAGCGCCTGAAGCAGCACCTGATCGCCATCGGCGCCTGGTCTGAGAAGCAGCACGAGCAGTTGCAGAAGGAGGTCGAAGCGCAGGTGATCGCCGCGCAGAAGGAGGCGGAAAGCTACGGCACGCTGGCCACCGGACCGCTGCCGAGCGCCGCATTGATGTTCGAGGACGTGTACAAGGACATGCCCGAACACCTGCGCCGGCAACGGCAGCAACTCGGAGTCTGACCATGGCGCAGATGACGATGGTGCAGGCGATCCGCTCGGCGCACGACGTGATGCTCGGGCGCGACGAGAACGTGGTGGTCTTCGGCGAGGATGTCGGCTACTTCGGCGGCGTGTTCCGCTGCACCGAGGGCTTGCAGGCGAAGTACGGCAGCTCGCGCGTGTTCGACACACCGATCGCCGAAGGCGGCATCGTCGGCATTGCCGTCGGCATGGGTGCCTACGGCCTGCGGCCGGTGGCGGAGATCCAGTTCGCGGACTACATGTACCCGGGCTACGACCAGATCGTTTCGGCGGCGGCGCGGTTGCGCTACCGCTCGGCGGGAGATTTCACCGCCCCGCTGACGATCCGCATGCCTTGTGGCGGCGGCATCTACGGCGGGCAGACGCACAGCCAGAGCCCGGAGGTGCTGTTCACGCACGTGTGCGGCATCCGCACCGTGATGCCGAGCAATCCGTACGACGCCAAGGGCCTGCTGATTTCGGCGATCGAATGCGACGACCCGGTGATCTTTCTGGAGCCGAAGCGCATCTACAACGGCCCCTTCAACGGCCACCACGACCAGCCAGTGGTGCCGTGGTCGAAGCACCCATTGTGCGAGGTGCCCGAGGATTACTACAACGTGCCGCTCGAATCGGCCAAGGTGTTCCGGCCGGGCGCGCAGCTGACCGTCATCACCTACGGCACGATGGTCTGGGTCAGCGAGGCCGCGGCGCAGGAAACCGGCATCGACGCCGAGATCATCGACCTGCGCAGCCTGTGGCCGCTCGATCTGGCGACGATCGTCGAGTCGGTGAAGAAGACCGGCCGCTGCGTGATCGTGCACGAGGCCACGCGCACCAGCGGCTTCGGCGCCGAACTGGCGGCGCTGGTGCAGGAGCACTGCTTCTATCACCTGGAGGCGCCGATCGAGCGCGTGACCGGCTGGGACACGCCGTATCCGCACGCGCAGGAGTGGGCCTATTTCCCCGGCCCGAAGCGGGTCGGCGAGGCGTTCAAACGCACGGTCGAGGCATAGAGGTGGACAACCCCCACGTTTGCGGCTGCGCCGCTGCACTGCCCCCCGAGGGGGCTGAGGCCTCCCTTGGGGCGGCCCTACGGGAGGCCTCATGGGCATCCACGTGATCAAGATGCCGGACATCGGCGAAGGCATCGCCGAGGTCGAGTTGGTCGAATGGCATGTGCAGCCCGGCGACGATGTCGTCGAGGACCAGGTGCTCGCCGACGTGATGACCGACAAGGCGACCGTCGAAATCCCGTCGCCGGTGCATGGCAAGGTCATCGAGCTCGGCGGCAAGGTCGGCGACGTGATGGCGGTCGGCAGCGAGCTGATCCGCCTGGAAGTCGAAGGCGCGGGCAACATCGGCGCGGCGAAGGCACACGAGACCAAGCCGGCGGCCGCAGGAAAAGCGGCGCCAGCGCCGGCAGCGGCACTATCGCCTTCGCGAACGGCCGCACCCGCACCGACACCGTCGACGCCCGCACCACCGCCTGCGCCCGCGCCGAAGGCGCCTGCCGCGGCGGCCGCGCCGCCAGCGAAGGTAGCCACGGCCGTGCCGGTTGCCGCAGCAAAGCCTGCGCCCAAGCCGGCCGCGCCGCCGTCACCAACGACCGCCAAGGCGCCGGCGTCGGCGGCAGCACCGCCGACGACAGCGGTCGCACATCGCGCGCCCGGCGAGAAGCCGATCGCC
>JBFINI010000411.1:0-3297 GCA_041611275.1 Burkholderiaceae bacterium | reverse complement strand
CAGTCCTTCACGATAGTCCTCCTCGCTGCCGGCCCAGCTTGCCGCGCTGTGCAACAGCGCCAGCGCCGCGCCGAGACCAACCAGCAGCCGGTAGCACCAGGTCGCCTGCGCCTGTCGGCGACGGGCCGCGGAATCGCTGTGTTTCGGCAAGATGCAACTCTCCTCTTCAGGATGGACTGTTGACCGCACTGGCGCGCGCAGAATCGATCAGGCCAGCTCGCTCGAACTCCTCCAGCTTGCGGTACAGGCTCGACAGGCCGATGCCCAGCCGTTGCGCCGCCTGCCGCCGGTCTTCATTGGCTTCCTGCAGCGCCCGTACGATCAGGTTGGCCTCGACCACCCGCAACTGGTCGCGCAGACAACCTCCATTCGCAATAAGCGTGCCGGCGGCAGCGCTTGGCCGCGTCATCTGCGTGATCTCCGGCGGCAGGTCGCTGAGCGTGATCGTGTCGCCATCGGCCAGGATCTGCGCGCGGTTCAGCACGTTCTCCAGCTCGCGGACATTGCCGGGCCAGCTGTAGTTGACGAGCATCTCCTCGGCCACCGGATCGATGCGGATCGCATTGCCAGCGGTGGCGTGGCTCAGATTGGCCAGTACGAAGTGGATCAGTGGGGCGATGTCCTGCCGCCGCTCTCGCACCGGCGGCAGGTGGATCTGGAACATGCTCAGCCGGAAATACAGGTCCTCGCGGAACTTGCCCTGGCGCACCATCTCGCCGAGATCGCGATTGGTGGCGGCGACCACCCGCGTGTCGACACGGCGCGCGCTGTCTGCGCCGACCGGGCGGACTTCCTTCGCGTCAATGACGTGCAGCAACTTGGCCTGCATGTGCAGCGGCAGTTCGCCGACCTCGTCGAGGAACAGCGTGCCCTTGTCGGCCTCGACGAACAGCCCCTTGCGCACACGGTCGGCGCCGGTGAACGCACCCTTGGTGTGGCCGAAGAATTCGGCCTCGAGCAGGTTTTCCGGAATCGCCCCGCAGTTCACCGGCAGGAACAGCGCATCGCCGCGGCTGCTGTGCTCGTGGATGTCACGCGCGGCCACACCCTTGCCGGTGCCGCTTTCGCCGGTGATCAGCACCGTGCTGTCGGTCGGCGCGACCTTGCGGATCATCCGCTCGAACTCGAGCATGATCGGCGAGCGAAACGAGAACAGCCGTCCGCCGCGCTCGTTGACCACCTTGCGCAGCACGCGGTTCTCCTCGCGCAGGCCGCGCATCGCCCCGATCTGCGCCACCCGGTGCAGCACTTCCTCGTTGCGCACCGGCTTGGTGATGAAGTCCGCCGCCCCGGCGCGTAGTGCCTCGACCGCCGTTTCGACCGAGGCGAACGCGGTGATCACCAGGAAGTGCGTGTCGACGCCCGCGCCGCGCGTCTGGCGCAGCAGATCGATGCCGTTGCCATCCGGCATCTTGATGTCGCACACGGCAATATCAACATCGCCGCGCACCAGCCGCGCGGCGGCGGCGCGACAGGTGCCGAACTGCTCGACCGTGTGCCCGGCGCGGCTCAACGTCGCCGCGATGACCTGGCGCACCGCTGGCTCGTCATCGATGACCAACAGAAGCATGAGCCTCCCCAATTGTGTTCTGAATCTGTGCACCTCGTGACGGCGGCATGACGACGCGCATGACGGTCCCGGCGCCCGGCGCCGAATCGATCGCGATCTCGCCACCCATCCGCCGCACCAGCCGCTGGCAAAGCGCCAGCCCAAGTCCGCTACCGCGGCCGTGCGACTTGGTGGTGAAGTACTCGTCGAAGGCGTGCTCGCGTACTTCCGGCCGCATGCCGCCGCCGTTGTCGGCGATTTCGAGCACGACCGCATCGCCCGCCTGTCGCGTACGCACGGTGACGATGCCCTGCAGCCTTTCGACCTCGGCGATCGCGTCGGCCGCGTTGACCAGAAGATTTATCAGGACCTGCGTGATGTGATCGGCGATTGCCTCGATCGCCGGCACCTGGCGGTCGAGCTCGACGCGCAGGTCGATCGTGCGGTAACGCGGGTCATAGCGGACGAAATTGCAGGTGCTCTCTATCAGTGCGTTCAGGTCGAGCAGCTCGGGATCCGGTGATGCGGGCTGGCTGAAGATCGAGATCTGCCGTGTGATCGTCGCTACCCGCCGCGCATGCTCGAGAATCAGGTCGGGACGGCAGGCGGCGCCATGGTGCGGGCAGCGCCGTTCATTGCTGGTCACCGAGATCTCCTCGGCCACCCCGGTGATCGCGGCGATCGGATTGTTGATCTCGTGCGCGATGCTCGCCGCCAACGAGCCGACAGCGGCCATCTTCTCCTTGTGCAGCCGCTCCTCGCTTTCGAGTTCGAGCCGCGCCTCGCGCGCGCGCAGCTCATGCTGCATGTGGTTGACCGATTCGATCAGCGCGCCGATCTCGTCGCTCCGCGTGACCGGCAGCGGCGGACCGCGATAGCCGGTGACGATCTGACGCGCCCGCTGCTGCAGTCGCTTGACATCCCAGGCAATGCGGCTGAAGAACAGCGCGACGACCGAGCCGAAGACGACCAGGCCGAGACCGCCGGCGATCGCCGCGATCAGCGACAGCGCGTCGTAGCCGAATCGATACTGCGCGTGCAGTTGCTTCTTGCGCGCCCGCACATCGCCGGTCAGCGCCTCGATCTTGCTCAGGTGCGTGTGCAGCGACGCACGCAGCTCGAGCAGCGTGTCGCGGTCGCGCAGGCTGATCAGCCGCGGCAGCTTTGCGCCGATCTCGGCGGCGTCCGCTGCGCATTGCTCGAAGTATTTCGACAGTGCGAACAGCCCTGCCTGCACTGCTTCGGCGCTCAACGCGACGTTGCGCCAGTCGGGACCGCGGCCTCCGATCACATAGGTTTCGTTGGCCTGCAGGATCGCCTGCGACATGGCCGCCCCAACCCGGCCGAGCAGTTCTTCCTGTTGATGCACGCGTTCCAATTCCTCGACTAGCTGAAACATCTGGTAGCGCTCGCGCCCGACCAGCAGACCGATGGCCGCCACATACAGCGTCAGGAGCGCCAGCGCGATCAGTGCCTTGCGTCGCAGGCTCAGCCGGCTACGGGCGGGGTCGGCCGCCGGCGCCATCGCCTTGCCTTCTTGGGCCACGCCTGATCTCCCTGGCGGCATCGCCCGCGCCGCGGGTGTGGCTGCAGCCTGCATCAACGATCGCTCCTCCACGCAGTGAAGCGACAACTGTGCCCGGTTCGTTCTTTGCATGTCTTGGTGCGGCCGAGCCCTGTCGGGCCGGCGTGCGCCGGGCTACGGAGGTCGCCAAGTGATGCGAATCAGACGGACAACGTGTGTGCTG
>JBFINI010000410.1:0-3297 GCA_041611275.1 Burkholderiaceae bacterium | reverse complement strand
CCGCAAGGTGAGGCTGGCACGCCGCGAATCGGTGATCGACATCGGCTGCGGCTTCGGCGGCTTCATGTTCCATGCCGCGAAACACCATGAGGCGAAGGTTACGGGCCTGAACAACACGACCGAGCAGGTCGCCTGGCTGCGCGAGGAGATCGGCCGCCGTGGCCTGGCCGGCCAACTCGACGTGCGCGAGGCGGATTTTCGCGACGTCGACCGCCAGTACGACAAAGTGGTGTCGATCGGTGTGCTCGAACACGCCGGGCGCGACCAGATCGACGCGGTGGTCAAGGCACACGCCGATTTCCTCAAGCCCGGCGGGCTCGGCATGCTGCACTTCATTGGCCACGTCGGGCAGTATCCAACCGAGTTCTTCATCCGCGACCACGTCTTTCCCGGCGGCTGGATCCCAAGCCTGACCGAGACGCTCGACGCGATGGACAAGTACGATCTCGAGATCATCGACATCGAAAACCTGCGCCGACATTATGTGCTGACGCTGGAGGCCTGGGCCGAACGCTTCGATGCACACTGGGGCGAGATCCAGCGACTGGATCCGGCGCGCTTTGACGAGCGCTTCCGCCGCATCTGGCGCACGTACCTGATCGGCTGCGCCGAAATGTTCCGCGCCGACAATGGCATCACCGGCCTTTTCCAGATCACCTTCGGCAAGAACCGCCGCACGCCGCGGACCTATCCGATGAGCCGCGCCTTCCTGTACGAAAGGGCGCCGCGCGAGGCCGGTGATGCGGGTTGACGCCCCTGACGCATCATCGGTTGCTGGCCACCGCCAGCGGGTTGAAGCGCTGCGCGCGGCGCTGGTCGGCGCCGGGCGGGTCGGACTGGCCAAGCCGACGTCGAACCTGTTCCGCGACCGCCACGCCGGGGCCGGGCGGCGTCTGGACGTGCGCGGATTCGATCACGTGCTCGCCGTGGACAGTGCGGCGGGCTGGGTCGACGCCGAAGGCATGGTGCCCTACGACGTGCTCACTGACGCCTGCCTGGCCCAGCGTGTGATGCCGGCGGTGGTGCCGCAGCTCAAGTCAATCACACTCGGCGGCGCGGTGGCCGGCGTCGGCATCGAGGCCACGTCGTTCCGCCATGGACTGGTGCACGAGACGGTGCTCGAACTGGACGTGCTGACGGGCAGCGGCGAGATCGTCACCGCGCGGCCGGACAACGAACAC
This sequence comes from Burkholderiaceae bacterium, assembly GCA_041611275.1. GTDB lineage: Bacteria > Pseudomonadota > Gammaproteobacteria > Burkholderiales > Burkholderiaceae_F > JADJWR01. Next base: position 2,116 of record JBFINI010000410.1, on the reverse strand, counting down.
GCGGGTCTTTTCTTTGGTTTCGCCAACTCGTACGGCACGCTCGGCTACGCCTTGCGCGTACGCGCTGCCACGTCGCCGGTGCAGCCGTTCGTCGCGGTTGCGCGCCGCCGCTTTGCCAATGCCGGCGCGTTCTTTGATGCCCTCACCGAGGCCTGCGCCAGCGATGCGGACTTCGTCGACGGCGTGGTATTCGACGGTGGCACGCTGGTCCTGAGCACGGCGCGGTTCACCGATGGTGCGCCGTTCACCTCCGATTACACCTTCGAACACATCTACTATCGTTCACTGCTCGAGCGTGAGCGTGACTTCCTGACGGCGGTCGATTACCTGTGGCGCTGGGATACCGACTGGTTCTGGTGCTCCAAGAGTCTCGGCGCGCAGATACCGTGGCTGCGCCGTTGGTATGGCCGCCAGCGGTTGAATTCGCGCAGCTACACGCGGCTGATGCGGCTCAATAGTCGGCTCGGGCTAACCCGCATGCTCGACCGCGTCTCAGGCTGGCACCGCGAAACGGTGATCCAGGATGTCGACCTGCCGATCGTGCATGCCGGTGAGTTTCTTGACTTCCTGCTGCGCGAGATCGGCATCCTGCCGATCTGGATCTGCCCGATCGGCGCCACCGAGCGCACCGTGCGCTTTCCGCTGTTCCCGAGGCGGGCCGAGCTGTACGTGAATTTCGGTTTCTGGGACGTCGTACGGCGGCGGCAGAAGCATCCGGCGGGGCACTTCAACCGGCTGATCGAAGGCGAGGTCGCCCGCTTGAGCGGCATCAAGTCGCTGTACTCGGACAGCTACTACCCTGCGGCCGAATTCTGGGCCACCTACGGCGGCGAGGACTACCGTCGGCTGAAGGCGCGTTACGACCCGCAGGGCCGCCTCGGCGACCTCTACGAGAAGTGCGTGCTGCGACATTAGGGACGACCGGCAACGGAGATTGCCCGCCTAACGACATGAATTTCATTCGAGTTCTGTGTCCCGCGCTGGCCCTGCTGCTGCTGACTGCGCATTTCTATCGGTTGGGCGCGTTGCCGCTGGCAGCCCTGTCGCTGGCGTTGCTGCCGCTGCTGGCGCTGCCGCATGTTTGGGCCGTGCGTACCCTGCAGCTGGCGCTGGTGCTTGGTGGGATGGAGTGGTTGCGCACGCTGGCTGCGTTGGCGGCGCAGCGAATGACGTTCGGCCAGCCCTATCTGCGCCTGACAGCGATCCTGGTCGCGGTGGCGGCGTTCACCCTGCTTTCGGCCTGGCTGCTGCAGCCACGCGCCGCCCGTCTGCGAGCGCCTGCGGGCCACGCGGTTTCCGAAAGCTGAGCTTGCCGGCCGGAACCCTTCTTCCGCGGGAGCAGGGATAACGCGTAGTCGGGAGTCGTCCGTTGACGGCCGTCATCGTGGTGCAAACTGGCGCGGGTCTACTTGACTCGTGCGTTCCCCCGATGCCGCAGGTAGCAGTGAGAAATCTATTGCGCTGCTGTCGGTCGGGCGGGTTCAGGCAAGAAGACCAACAAACGTGAAACTGCCATGGCGCCTGCGGGCGCCGCCCGCCTGAAGATTGCGGTCGAAGGGGTGCCCTTTGAACTGGTCTGCAAGGGAGCCATCATGACTGCGATCGTCGAGCGGCGCGCCATAGGACCGGGGCGGCCGGCGACGGTCGAGCGGCGCGAATGCAGCGAGCGGGCTCACAGCGACCGGTTGCTGGCACGGATTCCCGCCGCCTGGGTACGCAACTCGATGGCCATCGTGCTCGCCGGCGGACGCGGCACACGGCTGGCGCAACTGACCGACTGGCGCGCCAAGCCGGCAGTGTCCTTTGGCGGCAGCTATCGGATCATTGATTTCGCGCTGTCCAATTGCGTGAACTCCGGCTTGCGCCGCATCGGCGTGTGCACGCAGTACAAGGCACAAAGCCTGATCGGCCACATCCAGCGGGCCTGGAGTTTTCTCGATGGCCGCTTCGGCGAGTTTGTCGAACTGCTGCCGGCGCAGCAGCGGGTGGAACCGGTCTGGTACCGCGGCACCGCGGATGCGGTCTACCAGAACCTCGACCTGCTGATGCGGCGCGAACCGCAGTACGTGGTCGTGCTGGCCGGCGATCACGTCTACAAGATGGACTACCAGGTGAT
>JBFINI010000409.1:0-3303 GCA_041611275.1 Burkholderiaceae bacterium | reverse complement strand
GTGCAGTACGCGCATGCACGCATCTGCTCGGTGCTGGCGCAGTACCGTGACAAGGGCGGCGATACCACGGCGCTCGAGCGCGCGGACCTGTCCTTGCTGACCGCACCGACCGAGGCCGCACTGATGCTCGAACTGGCGGCCTACCCGACGATGTTGCAGCGCGCCACTGCAGGGCTGGCGCCGCACGATGTCGCCTTCTACCTGCGCGGCCTCGCCGCCGCATTTCACAGCTACTACGCGAGCGAACGCTTCCTGGTCGATGATCCCGGCCTGGCGCGCGCGCGTCTGGCGCTGCTGGCCGCCACGGCGCAGGTGCTGCGCAATGCGCTGGGCGTACTGGGCGTTTCAGCGCCCGAGCGCATGGACCGCGAGACCCCGATTCCCGCACTGGAAACCACCGCATGACATCGCAACGTGGCGGATTCGCCCTCGGATTGATCGTCGGCCTGTTGGTCGGGCTGGCGCTCGCGCTCGGCGTGGCGCTGTACGTGACCAAGGTCCCGGTGCCATTCGTGAACAAGGTGCCGCAGCGCACGCCCGAGCAGGACGCCGCCGAAGTCGAACGAAACAAGCAATGGGATCCAAACGCGCCGCTGGTCAACAAGTCGGCGATCCGCTCGGCGGCGCCCGCCGCATCGGCGCCGACCCCGGCCATCGCCGCCACTCCACCTGCGGCGGCGCTGCCCGCGGCAGGCACCGCGCCGCCGGCCCCCGCCGCGGTGGTCAGGTCCACCAGGCCGGGCACTGATGCGTTCACCTATTTCGTGCAGGTCGGCGCTTTTGCCCGGCCCGACGACGCCGAGCAGCAACGCGCCCGTATCGGCCTGATGGGCATGAGTGCCAAGGTCACCGAGCGTGAACAGTCCGGCCGCACGGTGTACCGTGTCCGGCTGGGACCGTTCGAGCGCAAGGACGAGGCGGATGCCGCGCAGCAACGGCTGGCTGGCAACGGCGTCGAAGCGGCGCTGGTCCGCGTCGAGCGTTGACGAGTGCCAGTACCCGAACCAGAAACCACGAAGGAAAACGACCATGTTCACGCGCCGCGATTTCACACTTGCCACCGCTGCCGTCGCCATCGGCACCGGCCAGGGCGCCTATGCGCAGGGGGGTGCCCCGGTCGAAGGCCGCGACTATGTGCGCCTGAACCAGCCGGTCGCCGTGCCCGGCGGCGGCAAGATCGATGTGATCGAGTTCTTCTCGTACGGTTGCCCGCACTGCTATACGTTTGAACCGATGCTGGACCAGTGGATCAAGCGTCTGCCGCCCGACGTGGCCTTTCGCCGCATCCCGGCTGCTTTCAACCCGGTCTTCGAAGGGTACGCCCGGCTGTATTACGCGCTTGACGCGGTCGGCCAGACCGAGGCCTTGCACAAGCGCGTGTTTGCGGCGATCCACGTCCAGCGTCAGCGGCTGGACAAGGAGGCCGACATCGCCACCTTCGTCAGCGCCAATGGCGGCGATGGCGCCAAGGTGGTCGAGGCGATGAAGTCCTTCGGCGTGGCGACCAAGATGCGTCAGGCCAGGCAGGCGCTGGAGGCCTACAAGATCGACGGTGTGCCATCGATCGGCGTTCATGGCCGCTGGTTCACGTCGGGCTCGCTGGCCAACGGCAACGACAAGGCGCTCGCGGTGGCGGACTACCTGATTCAGCAGGCGCGCAAGGCGACCTGATTTCACGACTCGGCCGCGGCGCGGCACAGGCTAGTGGCTAGAATGGCCTGCAAGTTTTGTGCCGCATCATGCTTCGAGTCCACCTGCCGATCGTCTGCCTGCTTAGCGCCGCGCTGCTGGCGCCGGCCCTGGCCGAGCGGGCCGACCGCAACAAACCGCTGACGATCGAGGCCGACCTGCCGGGCACCGTCGATCTGCTCAAGCAGGTCGTGATCTTCAACGGCAACGTCGTCATCGCCCAGGGCACGATGGCCATCCGCGCCGACCGTGTCGAGGTGCGCGAACGTGCCGACGGCCACCGCACGGCCGTGGCCGTCGGGGGTGCAGGCAAGCCGGCCTCGTTCACGCAGAAGCGCGACGGCGTCGATGAAACCATCGAAGGCAGCGCCGAGCGCATCGAGTACGACAGCCGCGGCGACGTGGTGCGTTTTGCAGGCAACGCCACGGTGCGGCGCCTGCGCGCCGGAACGCCGGCCGACGAAATCAGCGGCGGCGTGATCACCTACGACAATGCCAACGAAACCTTTCGCGTGGAAGGGGCGGCCACGAGCGCCGGCGCGGCACCCGGCAACGGCCGCGTGCGGGTGGTCATCACGCCGCGGCCCGAACCCGCCCGCGAGGCGCCGGCGGAGCCCAGGCGTTGACCAGCGCGCTTTCGTCGCTCCCGCAGAACACCACGCTGGCCAGCCGTCTCGAAGCGCGTGGCCTGCAGAAGCGCTATGGCGCGCGCACGGTCGTCAAGGACGTCCACCTGGCGGTGGCGGCAGGCGAGGTGGTCGGTCTGCTCGGCCCCAACGGGGCCGGCAAGACGACGACCTTCTACATGGTGGTCGGCCTGCTGCGCGCCGACGCCGGCGAGATCACGATCGACGGCGCACCGGTCGAGCACCGCCCGATCCACCAGCGCTCGCGCCTGGGCCTGTCGTATCTGCCGCAGGAAGCCTCGATCTTTCGCAAGCTGACCGTCGAGGAAAACATCCGCGCCGTCCTCGAACTGCAGGTCGGACCCGGCGGCAAGCCGCTGCGCAAGGCGGAAATCAACCACCTGCTCGACGGCCTGCTGGCCGACCTGAGCATCGAGAAGCTGAGGGCCAGCCCGGCGCCGGCCCTGTCGGGCGGCGAGCGGCGGCGGGTCGAGATCGCCCGCGCGCTGGCCACGCAGCCGCGTTTCATTCTGCTCGACGAGCCATTCGCCGGGGTCGACCCAATCGCCGTGATCGAGATCCAGCGCATCATCGGCTTCCTCAAGTCGCGCGGCATCGGCGTGCTGATCACCGACCACAACGTGCGCGAGACCCTCGGCATCTGCGACCGCGCCTACATCATCAGCGAGGGCCGGGTACTCGCCGAAGGCACGCCGCACGAGATCGTCGAGAACCCGGACGTGCGCAAGGTCTATCTCGGCGAACACTTCCGCATGTGACCGTGAGACACCGAGCTTGTCGCATCGCGACCTCGCGACCCCCCGCCGGTGCCGCGGCACGCCTTGGCGGGGGCGGGCGGCGGGCCCTCCGCGCCGGTTGGCCGCCATGAAGCCGTCGCTGCAAGTCCGCCTGTCGCAGCATCTGGCGCTGACGCCGCAACTGCAGCAGTCGATCCGGCTGCTGCAACTCTCGACCCTGGAGCTGCACC
>JBFINI010000408.1:0-3311 GCA_041611275.1 Burkholderiaceae bacterium | reverse complement strand
GGGTTGCGCTCGAACACCATCTTTGACGAGCGTGCATAGTGGGTCAGGCGGAAGGCGTTGGTGCCGACCGGGTACTCGGCCAGCTTGTCGCCGTAGAACTCGACCACCTCGCGCGCCACCGCGCCCATGATGACAGGGTCGGCGAAGCGGTAGATGAAGCGCGGGTCGTCGTCGCCCAGCGTCAGACGGAAGGTGTAGCGGTCGAGCGCGCGCAGGCCTTCGACCTCGCGGTCGTAGTCGAAGCGGCCGGTCTTCGACGCTTCCTCGCGCAGCGCCTGCATGCCGATGATGCGGTTGGCGAGCAAGTAGAGATTCGGCGACTTGATCTTCGGGTCCCAGTGGCGCTTGAGCGAGTAGACGTAGTCGGCTGCGGTCAGCTCGCGCTTGGCCCCCTTGAACGCGGCGTCGTCGGCGAAGTAGATGCCGGGCCGCACGCGAATGGTGAACTGGCGGCCGTCGGCGCTGATCTCGGGCAGGGCGGTGGCGGTGTTGGCGATCAGCTTGGCCGGCCGCGCCAGGTAATCGTAGGTGTACAGCGTGTCGAACACCTGCGACAGGATGGTCGTCGTCGGCACGTCGCTGACGAAGGCCGGGTCGAGGCTGGACACCGGCACGCGCAGCGCGTAGCGCAGGGTCTTGACCGGCTGCGCCAGGCACAGTGCCGGCAGCAGCAGGGCGAGCAGCAGGAGTCGACGCATGGTCTCGATGATAAGTGCCCTACTGCGGCGCCGGGCGGCGCTGGATGTCGATCAGATCGAGCCAGCGGTTGCCGCGGACATGCCGGTAACCGACGACCCACGGTTGCGCCAGGTCGGTGAGGATCGGCGTGCTGTGCAGTCGCATCGGCGCGTAGGCGGCGAACAGGCGATCGATCTCGCGCAGCAGGCGGTTGCGCTCGGCGCCGTGCGGCAGCGCAATGGCCTGTTCGTACAGGCGGTCGTAGGCCGGCAGCGCGAAGCGCGCGTCGTTGGCCGAACCGGCGTTGGGACCATACAGCAGCATGATGAAATCGCCGGCGTCGCCCGAGGTGCCGGTCCAGCCGAACGCGGCCATCATCGCCTGCCCGGCGTTGACCACGCGGATCATCTCGGCGAACAGCAGCTTGCGGAAGCCGATGCGGATGCCGATCGCATCCATGCTCCGCCGCCACAGTTCATCGATGGCGCGCGTGCGCCCGTCGGGCGGTGAGGTCAGCTCGATCGCCAGCGGCGTGCCGTCGGGCCGCTCGCGGTGGCCGTCGCCGTCGCGGTCGACGAAGCCGTAGACATCGAGCAGCGCGCGCGCCCGGACCGGGTCGTAGTCGGCGGCGGGACTGGTGAACGTCGGATCGAAGCCGTTGGCGCCGGGGCCGACCAGCGAGTGCTGCGGCACGCCGTTGCCGCGCTGGACGACGGCGATTTCGGCATCGACGTTGTAGCCGAGCGCGATCGCGCGCCGCAGCGCCACCTGCTCCGGAGCGAAGCCGCCGACCATCGGGTCGGCCATGTTGAAGTAGGTGTAGCGGATGCTGGCGCCCGCATAGCGCGAAAGTTGCACGCCGCGGGCGGCCAGGTGCGGCGCCAGCCGGCCGTCGCTGTCGACCGCGAGGTGCTGCAGTTCGTTGGGCGCCGGTGTCAGCAGGTCGAGATCGCCATTGAGAAACGACAGCCAGCGCGGCTGTGCCTCGTTCTGCACCGCCAGCAGCACGCGGTCGACCATCGGCAGGCGAAGGCCGCGCAGGCGGCGGGCGATCGCTTCGCCGTCGGCATCGCCGGGCTCGGCCTGCTCGCGATACCACTCCTCGCGAAATCCGGGGTTGCGCTCCAGTTCGACGCGTGCGCCGCGCAGCCAGCGCGCCAGCCGGAACGGACCGGTGCCGACCGGGTGATCGCGCGCACGCTCGCCGTAGTGCTCGATCACCTCGCGCGCCACCGCGCAGCCGGTCTGGCACACGGCCAGCAGGTTGGCGAGATTGGGCGTCGGCTGCAGGAGCCGGATGCGGAAGCGGTAGCGGTCGAGCACCTGCAGGCCGTCGATCGCTGCGTCATGATCGAAGCGACCGGTTTTCTTCGCCGCTTCGCGCAAGGCATCGAGGCCGGCGACGCGGCCCTGCAGTTGCTGGTAGCCGAGTGCAATCAGTCGCGGATCGGCCAGCCGCTTGATCGAGTAGACGTAGTCGGCGGCGATGAGCTCACGCCGCCGGCCGCCGAAGGCCGGGTCGTCGGCGAAGTAGATGCCGGGGCGGATCTCGATGGTCCAGGTCAAGCCGTCGGCGCTGACCTGCGGCGGCCCGACGGCGGTGTTCGGCACCGGCACGAAGCCGCGTGCCAGATAGGCGAAGCGGTAGGGCGCGTCGAAGATGTTCGATGTGATCAGTCCGGAAACGGTGCTCTGGTAGGCGGCCGGGTCGAAGCCGTCGCCATCGGTAGAAACCGCGAGGCGCAGCTGCTTGTGCTGTGCCGATCCAGCGTCGGCCAACAGCGCAGCGAGCGCGATGCAGCAGACGGCGATCGAAGCAGGGCGCACGCGAGGTCAATCGGTGTACATTCGCGCTCCAATTATGTTCGCCTATGTCGTACGCAGGTTGTGGCAGATGGTGCCGACGCTGGCCGGCGTCATCGCGCTGATCTTCTTCCTCTTCTATTTCTTCGGCGGCGACCCGGCGCAGATCCTCGCCGGCCAGGTGGCCACTCAGGAGCAGATCGACTCGATCCGCAACCAGCTCGGGCTCGACCAGCCCTGGTACGTGCAGCTGTGGATCTTCGTCAAGCAGATCTTCAGCTTCGACTTCGGCAAGAGCTGGATGACCAACGAGCAGGTCTCCAGCATCTTTCTCACCCGCCTGCCGGCCACGCTGACGGTGATGGTGCCGATCCTGCTGCTCGAGGTGCTGCTGGCGATCCCGCTGGCGATGGCGGTGGCGTATTTCCGCGGCACGCTGATCGACCGCACGATCGTCATCGTCTGCGTGGTGGCAATGTCGGTGAGCTTCCTCGTCTACATCATCGTCGGCCAGTATGTGTTCGGCTTCCTGCTCGGCTGGTTTCCGGTGCAGGGCTGGAGCGACAGCTTCTGGCGCAACCTGGTCGTCTACGCGCCGCTGCCGGTGATGCTGGCAGTGGTGGTGGCACTCGCGCCGCAGACACGCTTGTATCGGACCTTCTTCCTCGACGAGATCGGTCACGACTACGTACGCACGGCGCGCGCCAAGGGGCTGGACGAGCGGCGCATCATGTTCACGCACGTGCTGCGCAACACGATGATCCCGATCCTGACCAATGTCGGCCTGCAACTGCCGGGCATCTTCGTCGGTTCGTTCCTGATCGAGGTGT
>JBFINI010000407.1:0-3334 GCA_041611275.1 Burkholderiaceae bacterium | reverse complement strand
CGAAGCTCGGCACCGAGTTCATGCCGACGCTCAATGAAGGCACGCTGTTCTACATGCCCTCGGGACTGCCCGGCATGTCGGTGACCAAGGCGGCCGAGCTGCTGCAGACGCAGAACAAGATCATCAAGAGCTTTCCCGAAGTCGAATCGGTCTTCGGCAAGGCAGGGCGCGCCAACACGGCGACCGATCCGGCGCCGCTGGAGATGTTCGAGACGGTGATCAACCTGAAGCCGGAGTCCGAGTGGCGGCCGGGCCTGACGATCGACGCGCTTATCGCCGAGATGGACGCGGCGCTGCAGTTTCCCGGCATCGCCAACTCGTGGACGATGCCGATCAAGGCGCGCATCGACATGCTGTCCACCGGGATCCGCACGCCGATCGGGGTCAAGGTCTTCGGCAAGGACCTCGTCGAACTCGAACGCGTCGCGCGCGAGGTCGAGACGGCGGTTCGCAAGGTGCCGGGCACGACCAGTGCCTTTGCCGAGCGGGTGACCGGCGGCTTCTACCTGAACATCGATCCGGACCGCGCCGCACTGGCACGTTACGGCCTTGGCGTCGGCGCGCTGCAGGACGTGATCGGCACGGCGTTGGGCGGCGAGATGGTCACCACGACCGTCGAAGGCCGCGAGCGCTTCGGCGTCATCGTGCGCTATCCGCGCGAACTGCGCGGCGACCCCGACCGCATCGCCCGCGAAGTGCTGGTGCCGGTGATGGGCGAGATGGGTCGCAGCACGATGATCCCGCTCGGCCAGTTGGCGAAGATCGAAGTGGCGCAGGGCGCGCCGGCGATCCGCACCGAGAATGCGCTGCTCGCCGCCTACGTCTACGTCGACATCCGCGGTCGCGACATCGGCGGCTATGTCGCCGATGCGCAGCGCGCCGTGCGCGAGCAGGTGACCTTCCCGCCCGGCTACTACGCAACCTGGAGCGGCCAGTTCGAGTACATGCAGCGGGCGATCGAGAAACTGAAACTGGTGGTGCCGCTGACGCTGCTGGCGATCTTCGTGCTGCTGTACCTGAACTTCCGCCGCGTCACCGAGTCGCTGATCGTCATGCTCTCCGTGCCGTTCGCTCTGGTCGGCGGCGTGTGGCTGATGTGGTGGCTCGGCTACAACATGAGCGTGGCGGTGGCGGTCGGCTTCATCGCGCTGGCCGGCGTGGCGGCGGAAACCGGCGTCGTGATGCTGATCTATCTCGAGCAGGCCTGGCGCGAACTGCAGGAGGAGCGCAAGGCGCAAGGGCGCCTGCCTTCGGTGGCCGATCTTTACCAAGCGGTGATGGAAGGTGCGGCCGAGCGCGTGCGGCCGAAGATGATGACGGTGGTGGCGATCATGGCCGGCCTGCTGCCGATCATGTGGAGCACCGGCGCCGGATCCGAGGTCATGCGGCGCATCGCCGCGCCGATGGTCGGCGGCATGGTTTCGTCGACCGTGCTGACGCTGGTCGTGATCCCAGCGATCTATGCGCTGGTGATGCAACGAAGGCTGCGACGTCCGGCAGCCGTCGCGCCGGCCGCAGCACTGGTCGCCGGTGAGTGAAGATCGAGGAAAGCGCAACCAGTGCGCGCAGTCGCGTCGACCGTTTCGGTGAGGACGCTTTTTTGACCAAGAGGCGACAGCTCCTTCTTGCCGCGGCGGGCCTCGGCCTGCTTCCGCCGCTCGTTCGCGGCGGCGAGAGCAGCACTGCGAAGGGCGCGCCTGCCATCGGCGTGTGCTTCGGCAGCGGGTCGCTGCACGGTTACGCGCATATCGGTGCGATCCGCGCCTTCGACGATCTGGGACTGAAGCCGGCAGTGATCACCGGGACCAGCGTCGGCGCCATTGCCGGCGTGCTGTGGGCCGCCGGCCTGAATGCGAAGGCGATCGAAACGATCGCCATGGACAACAGTTGGCACGAAGCCAGTGGCCTGCGCATGCCGGTCCTCGGCCTGGGCAAGCTCGACGGCTTGCGCGAACTAATCGACCTGCACACCCGCAAGCGGAACATCGAAGCGCTGCCGATCCGCTTTGCCGCACTGGCCACCGATCTGGACAACGGCAAAGCCGTCGTGCTCGACCGCGGCCCGACCGGCCGTGCCGTGGCCGCGTCGGCCAGCGTGCCGATCCGTTATGAACCGGTGAGCATCGATGGCAAACGGCTCATCGACGGCGCGCTGTCGGCGCCGGTGCCGGTCGACGCGGCCCGCGCGCTGGGCGCCGATTTCACCATCGCCGTCGACGTCGCCTACCGGCCTTACGAGGAGCCGATTGCCGGCATCTCCGGCGTGGCGTTCCAGATGTTCCACATCATGGTCAATCGCCTGATCGACGAGCAGATCAGGCGTGCCGACTATGCGATTCGGCTCGATGTGCACCAGACGCTGCGCGACGAAGGCGGCATCCCGGCGGTCATTCAGGCCGGCGACGCCGCGGTACGCCGGCACTGGCCGGCGCTGCAGGCGGCGCTGCGACGGCCGCTTGCCTCTCGGCGATCCAAAAACTGATCCGCGGACGATCCGGCCCCGCAAGGATCCTGGCGCTCAAGGTTTTTGCGCATCCTGAGAAAACCGCGATGACGGGAAGCAAAACAAAGTTACACAAATTCGCCGCTGCGATGCCCGCCGCTTTGCGCCGGATCAAGTTTGCACACCCTTAGGGGTATAAGGTGAGCGCCATGAAACGCTTCCTGGCGATCCTGTTCGCGATCCTGATCCCGCTGCAGTCGGCGATGGGGGCGATCGTCCCAATCGCCGGAATGGGCAGCGGCGGATGCGAACAAGGCATGGCGCTCGCCGTGCACCAGGGAAATCCCGGCAGAGTGCTCGCCGATGCCTCGGGCTGCGAATGCGCCAGCGTTTCGCACGGCGGCGCGCACGGCATCGTCGATGATCATGCCTGTCCGCACCTCGGTATGGCGACGGTGGCCGTCGCACCCGCCGCGAACCAGATCTTTTCCGCCGGCTACACGGCCCCGACGGCAAAGCACGCATCGTTCGACTCGATCGTGCTCGACGTCCCCTTCCCGCCTCCGACTCCGCTCGCCTGACTCGTGCCGCGCCGCATCTGCGGCGACGTGCATGGGCCTGTGCGTGAGCCAGATCACGCGCACCTGATCGGCAAGCGAACTCTCGGAATCAACCGGCCGCCGCACGGGCGGCGGCCACTAAAGCAAAGGAATGACGATGAACTGGAAACTCACGGCAATCGCGGCAGCGACCGCATTGAGCCTCGTCGGACTGACCGCATACGCGCACGGCACGTTTCAGCCGGTGCATGGCTTCGGCGGGATGATGGGCGGCTACAGCCAGGGCTACGGCCCCGGGAACGACCGCGGCTATCACATGGGCCCCGGAATG
>JBFINI010000406.1:0-3340 GCA_041611275.1 Burkholderiaceae bacterium | reverse complement strand
CTGCATCATCAAAGCTCCCGCCACGCCGTCGGCAGCCCATCGTCGGCGCGCGCAAGCGGCGGGCTGCGATGAATGGCAAATACAACGAAGTCAACGAAGTTCATGGCATCAGGTGGTGGATGTTTGTTCCGCCAAATCCAGTTCGAGGGTCCTGGACAGTTCGGTTGCGGAGACGACCGACGCGAGCAGGGCCTCCGAGGCAAGTCGGAGGCGTGTCGCAGGAATGAGCTTTGCTCGGGCCTGAATCAACATGACCCAAGGCCGGTGCGCTTCAGCCCCTTTTCGTCGATCAGCGACTGGATCGGGGCGAGGCGGTGTGACAACGCATGAGCGTCGGCATCTCATGAAGCCCTTTCCCGATCGATCGCCCGGTGAACGACAAACCAAACCGAGCGCTCGATCTACGTTGCATGCACATGATCCGGAGTTTTCGCAACGCCTTGATCAGGGGCCGTCGTACGTGTTTCTTCGCAAGGCCTGAACGTGCGCCAGCGCCGGCCCACCCCTAACGCCCGAACATCTCGTCGATCTTCTGCGCCCGATAGTCGAAGATCCGCTGCACGTACGAAGCGACCTTGCGACCGGCCGCGAGTGTGCCGAGCCATCCTGCCGGCAACTGGTACCGCACGGTGTCGCGCATCAAGGTGCCCGTGCCCATCGGCACGAACTCGTGCGTGTGATGCCACAGCCGGTACGGCCCCTTCGCCTGCGTGTCGACGAAGGCGCGCGGCGGGTCCCAGGCTTCGATGCGGCTTTGCCAGCGGACAGGAATGCCGTCGAGCCGCAGGCCATAGTCGATCAGCGTGCCCTCGCCGATCTCGCCGCTCGACTGTCCCCGCACGCGGAAGTTGAGGAACGACGGCGTGATCGCCTCCAGGTTGTGCGCATCGCAGAAGTACGGCCACAGCGTCTCCGGCGCCTGCGGTACCCATTGCTCCCAGACGCGCAGGAACGTGCCGCCGCGCAGCGGCGTCAGCAGATCGGCGAGCGCATCCTGCACCAGCTCGAAGCGGAAGCGGTAGCCGCTTGCGAGCGAAGCGGCCGGCTCGATGCGCGTGCTGCCGAGCATGATCTCGGCGCGTTCGCCAAACAGCAGTTCGATCGCCAGCGCCGGCGCCGGCGCGTTCTCGATCACGCCGAGCGCGCGGGTGAGCGCGGTGGTGAACTGCGCATTAGTGACCGGCCGCGGCGCCACGCCTTCGAGCAGCCCGGTGGCGGCCGAATCCAGCGCATGGACGAACAGGCCGACGATGTCATCCAGATGAATCCAGCTCAGCCACTGACGGCCGCTGCCCAGCCGGCCGGCGGCGGACAGCCGAAACATCGGCAGCATCTCGGCAAGCGCACCGCCGTCGCGCGCCAGCACGATGCCGGTGCGCACCACCGGCAGGCGCAGCCTGCGGCGACGTTTGCGCAGCGGGCCAAGCGCCGCTTCCCATTGCTCGACCACGTCGGCAAGAAAGCCCCTGCCCCTGCTGCTGCCGGCGTCCAGGCGCTCGTCGCCGCGATCGCCGTAATAGCCGCTGGCCGAGCCCTGCACGAAGACCTTCACCCGCCTGCCATGCCCGATCACTGCATCGACCAGCCGCCGCGTCGAGTCGACGCGCGAGTCGAGGATCAGCGCCTTCTTCCGCGCGCTCCAGCGCGCGTCGGCCACGGGCTCGCCGGCCAGGTTGACCACGGCGTCGACGCCGCGCATCGCCTCGGTCGGCACCGCGCGCGTGTGATCCCAAGCGTGGCAGGCGGCCGGAAACGGCAGCCGGCGCCGCGCCGCGTCGACATCGCGCACCAGGCAGACCAGCGTGTCGCCACGTGCGGCGAGCTGCTTGCCCAGTTCGCGGCCGATCAGGCCGGTGGCGCCGGTGATTAGGATGCGCATCGAGGGGCTAGTGAGGCTTGCGAACGCGATTGGCGAAAAAGAAACCTAACGCGTCATTGCCGCGCAGGCGGGCACCCGGCGGCTTGCGCGACAAAGTCACCGGATCCCCGCCTGCGCAGGGAAAACGGACAAGGCACGCGCAATAGCCATCAAATGTTGATGCCGCGGTAACGCGCCGGGTTCGTGCTTGCGAGGCGGCAGCCATCACGGCTGGCGCACACAGCGAAAGCCGATGTAAACGACCGTGGTGTTGCCGGGTTTTCCCTGCAGGTGATCGGCGCGCATCTGCGCCTGACCGTACCACCACGAGCCGCCGCGCGTGCGCCGCTCGGCCTCGCCGCTGGCGCCGCGCGACTCGTCGACCCATTCCCACACATTGCCGCCCATGTCGTGCAGGCCGTTGACGCCCGCCGGCGTGGTGCTCACGCGCGCGTGCCCCTCGCCGCGCGCGAGTTGCGCGCCGTGGTTGATCGCGCGCCGCTTCGCGGGGGGCCCGCAGTCGCCAAGGCACTGCGCGCCGTCCGGCCGCTCGCCGGTCGGAAACGGATAGGTCCTGCCGCGCACGAACGGCGCCGGCGGCGCAGCACGCAGTTCCGTATACGCCGCGCGCACCCATTGCTCATCGGTAGGCAGGCGAGCACCGGCCCAGCGGCAGAATGCCTGCGCCTCATCGAAGGTGACGTGCACCGCGGGCTCATCGTCGTGCGCGGCCGCAGTGCCGCCGAAAGGCGTGCGCCAGTTCCAGCCCGGTTTCCGGGTCCAGCCGGATTCGTAAACCTCGCCGCCGCCGTTGCGCTCGGCGCGCGTGACCGTGCGCGTAGCGTCGACAAAGCGGCGGAACTGGCCGATGGTGGTCTCGGTGCGGGCGATGCTGAACTCGCCGACCTGCTGCCAGTCGATGGCTGCGGGGTTGGGCTCGGCGTGGACGGCGAGCGGAAAGAGCAGGGCCAGCAGAGATGTCGGCGCAAATGCAGGCGTTGCCATCGTCATGGTCAGAATGGTTGGCGAGTCGCAAACTTACCTGCGCAAGGCGCTTTGCTTCAACACCACCGTTCTGAATGCCGGCCCCGATCACCGTCGATTCGCACCCCTTGGGCACGCGTTCGTCACAAAGGCCGGACGAAAAGGCGCCGGGCTGACTACAGTGCGGGCCAGCGCAGCATGACCCTTGCCGACCATCGTCGATGGCATCGGCTCATCCAACCAGAGCAGGCCTTATCGCCCATGTACGCCTTTCTCAAACTCCTGCATGTCGCCGCGGTCATCCTTTTCCTCGGCAACATCATCACTGGCCTTTTCTGGCACGCGCACGCGGCGCGCACGCGCGATGCGCGGCTGCTTGCCCATGCGATGGAAGGCATCATCCGCAGCGACCGGTTCTTCACCCTTCCGGCGGTGATCGCGATCATCGTCACCGGTGTTGCCGCCGCAATCGACGGCCGATTACCGTTGCTGCGCACG
>JBFINI010000405.1:0-3341 GCA_041611275.1 Burkholderiaceae bacterium | reverse complement strand
GCACCGCGTAGTACGCGACCGGGTCGAGCCCTTGGCCCTCGACCACGCGGTCCTCGCCGGACACATGCACCAGCGCCAGCTCCGCCGCCATGGTGCCGCCGCTTCTGGCGATGACGACGAGATTGACGACGATCGGCGCCGCCTCGCGAACCATCACCGCGATCAGCACCGGCCCCAGCCAGCGCGACTCGACCACACCGCCAAGCCACAGTTGAAACTGCGCCACCAGCAGGATGCCGAGCGCGACGGCCAGAAAGGCCACCAGACCCGTGGCCTCCACGCCCGCCGACATCAGCTGGCGCACCAGCGCCGCGCGCAACGTGGGCCGCCAGGTGGCGGGCCGCGCGATGGCGCCCAGCACGCTCGCCGCGAGCGCCACCATCTGCGCGAGCTTGCGCAGCTGCGCCAGCGCCGACTCGCCGACGAGGCCGCAGAACGCGCGCGCTTGATGCAGCATCACCGCAGGCCGGCGCGAAGCGCTGCGCGCGCCACCGGTGCGCGAACGGCCAACGGTGTCGCGCCCTGCGCGCGCTCGAGCCGAGCGCGCTTCTCGCGGGTGCCGCTCATCAGCGACGTGCTGTCCGATTTCAACGCGGGATCGATGAGGAGTTTGCGATCAACGATACCGTTGTTTCGCAGGGCTCTGCGTACGCGCTCCGCCGCGCCGCCCGTGAACAGCAGCGCCGATCGCCGCACGTGGGTTTCCAACGCAATACGCCGCAGCGCCCTCATGAACGGCGTGACGGCTTGTTCTTCGCAGTGGCCCTGGCCACACGTTTGCGCGCCGCAGAGACGGCCGGCGGCTCGGACACACCTGGCGCCGCTCGGGGATCGGCCAGTTCCGCGTTGATCAAATTGACATAGGCGGTGTATGCGAACACCCGCCCGCGCCGGCGCTCGGTCAGCTCGGCCACGATGCCCAGACGTTGCAGGTGCGCGAGTGACTTGTTTACGGTGGCGGGCGTAATAGCGGTCATCGACGACAAGGCTTGCGCGGTCGTCACTGGCTGCCTCTGCAGTGCCTGGTGGACGACCAGCACCGAAGCCGCCGGCCGGCCAAGCGAAACGATGCGGTCGGCATCCGCCGACACCAGCGCGAGCAGTGCTTGCGCCGTATGTAGCGCCTGTGCGGCGCTGGCAGCCACGCCTTCGGCAAAGAAATCGAGCCAGCGTTCCCAGTCGCCGCGCAACCGTACTTCATTGAGCAATTCGTAATACAGCGCGCGATGGGTCCTAAAGAAAAGGCTCGGAAACAGCAGCGGCTCACGCAGCAGGCCATCGGCCACCAGCTGCAACACGATCAGCAGCCGGCCGATCCGGCCGTTGCCGTCGAGGAACGGATGAATCGTCTCGAACTGAACGTGCGCGAGCGCCGCCTTCACCAGGGGCGACGTAGGCTCCGGATCGTCATGCAGAAAGCGCTCAAAGCGGTCGAGGCACTCGCCGAGCGCATCAGCCGGCGGCGGCACGAATATCGCATTGCCTGGCCGCGTGCCACCGATCCACACCTGGCTGCGGCGAAACTCGCCCGGTGCCTTGCCGTGGCCGCGGCTCTGATTCAGCAGCGCGCCGTGCATCTCGCGCAGCAGGCGCAGGCTCAACGGGAAGCCACTGCGCAGGCGGGCGATCCCGTGCGCCATTGCGGCCACATAGCGACTCACTTCACGCGCGTCTTCCAGCGGCACGCCGGGTTGTTCATCGATCTCGAACAACAGCAGGTCGGCGAGAGACGACTGCGTGCCTTCGATCTGCGATGACAGCACCGCCTCCTTGCGCACGAAGCCATAAAGCACCAGCGCCGCATTCGGCAGCAGCGCGGAGACCGCATCGAGTCGGCCGAGCGCAACCAGCGCATCATCGAACCGCCGCCGAAGGGCCGGCGTCCAGTCGATTGGCGGCTTGGGCGGCAAGGGCGCCGGCACAAACGCGCCGAACCGCTCTCCCGCGGCGGAGACGGTGACCGTACGGCCGGGCGGGGGGCGTTGCATCGATTAGCGAAGCTAAAACAGCGAAGGCCACTAGTTTACGATACAAGCCCAAAGTAAAACAACGAAAGAAAGCAGTCGGAGCCGCCCTCAGGCGCGGTTCGACTCCTGCTTGTTGCTGCCGGAGCTGGCGTTGCGGCAACTCCTTGAGATCGACCTTCATAAGTGCCGCAGCGTCCACCAACATTGCCGCCAGCGATCCGACTTCACCGGATTTTGCGGGCCGGGAAAAGGCGCGGCCGCGTGCGCTCTATCGCCGCTGCGGCGGGCTTCGTCGCAGCCCATGCGCGCACCGGCACAAGCGTGCCGCAGTTCGGTTGGCGCCATGAACTCAGCAACGTCCAGTCGTGATCGCCCCGCGCCGAGATAACGGCATTACGTCATGGGGTTCTCTTGGGTGCCAATCTTTTGCGCCACCTGCGAGCATCGCCAGCGGAATAACCAGCCGTATCGAGCTGTTCGCCTTGCGCGGACGATCCGTGATGAGTCGGCTCGGCCAGGCGCAACAGGAATGGTCCGCGCGCTTGTGCACGACGGCAGGCGGCGATCCGCCCGATCCGCAGCACCTTGCAGCAGAGCCAACAGGAGAACGTGATGCAGCAGACCCTCAAGAAGACATCGCTGGCCATTGCCGCCGCGGTTGCGCTGGCCGGTTGCGCCGGCATGCAGACGCCGATGCCGGGGCCGAAGAACATGACCTTCTTCCTGACCAGCGTCGGGCCCGGCAACGGCGCCAATCTCGGCGGGCTCGACGGCGCCGACCAGCACTGCCAGTCGCTGGCCAAGGCCGCCGGCGCCGGCGACAGGACCTGGCGTGCCTATCTCAGCACGCAGGCCGCGTCGCTGAGCGATCCGAAGTTCGTCAACGCGCGCGACCGCATCGGCACCGGCCCGTGGCACAACGCCAAGGGCGAGCTGATCGCCCGCAGCGTCGAGGAACTGCACTCCGCGAAGAACAACCTGACCAAACAGACGGCGGTCGACGAGCGCGGCCAACCGGTCAAGGGCCGCACGGACAAGCCCAACCAGCACGACATCCTGACCGGCTCGCGGCCCGACGGCACCGCGTTTCCCGGCCCGCCGTTTGCGGACATGACCTGCGGCAACTGGACCAAGAACGGCGACGGCTCGGCGATGACCGGCCACCATGACCGCGCCGGCCCGATCGACAGCCCGTGGGCCACCTCGTGGAACTCGGCCCACCCGACACTCGGCTGCGACATCGAGCGGATTCGCCGCACGGGCGGCGAGGGGTACTTCTACTGCTTTGCGGTGAAGTAGACGGCCCGCGTCCACAAGGCAAACCGGGCGCCGCGTCTCAGCGCCCGGCAAGCGACCTGAGCACATCGCGCCAGG
>JBFINI010000404.1:0-3347 GCA_041611275.1 Burkholderiaceae bacterium | reverse complement strand
GCCGTCGAGCTTCGCGCCGGAGGGTCTCGAGTTTCATGGCAAGGGCTCGTTTCTCAAGGCCGGCCTGTACTACGCCGACCAGTTGACCACGGTCAGCCCGACCTACGCGCGCGAGATCCAGAGCTCCGCTTTCGGCTGCGGCTTCGAAGGGCTGCTGACGCGCCGCGCGGCGGTGCTTGCCGGCATCCTCAACGGGGTCGACGACAGCGTGTGGAACCCGGCCACCGATCGCTGGCTGGAGCCGAACTACGACCGCGATCACCTCGCCGGCAAGGTGCAGGTCAAGGCCGCGCTGCAGCGTTCGCTCGGCCTGCGCGAGGACCCGCAACGGCTGCTGATCGGGCTGGTGAGCCGCCTCGCCTATCAGAAGGGCCTGGATCTGCTGCTGCAGGCGATGCCGGCGCTGGCGGCCGAGGGCATGCAGCTGGCGCTTCTCGGCAGTGGTGATCCGCCGCTCGAACGCGATCTCGCCCAGCTCGCTGCGGCGCAGCCGGACGCGGTGTCGGTCAACCTCGATTACGACGAAGCGCTGGCGCACCGGATCATCGGGGGTGCCGACGTCGTCGCCCTGCCGTCGCGTTACGAACCGTGCGGGCTGACCCAGCTCTATGGCCTGCGCTACGGCTCGCTGCCGGTGGTGCACGCCGTGGGCGGGCTGGTCGATACCGTCGTCGATGCCAGCGACGCCAACATGCATGCCGATATCGCCACCGGATTCAGCTTCGCCCATGCCACGCCGGCGTCGCTGCGCGAGGCCTTGCGAAGGGCACAGTCGGTATTCGCCGATGCCCCGCGCTGGACACAACTGATGCGGCGGGCCATGGCGCAGGATTTTTCCTGGAACGAGGCCGCGGCGCGTTACCTCGATCTGTACCCGCGGGTGATTGAGCGCGTCCGCCGCTGACGCGGAGCGCCTAACCGCGGCGACCGAAAAGGCGTTTCAGGAAAGCGATCAGCAGGCTGAAAAAACCGATCTTTGCCGGGGCCGCGGGGCCTGCCGCCGCACCGGCAGCGTCCGGCGCGGTCCGCGCCGCGAGTTGCGCGCTGAAGGCCTCGAAGAACTTGTCGGCGGTGGCACCGGCCGCCGCATCGATCAGCCGCGAGCCGACCTGTGCCAGCTTGCCGCCGACCTGCGCATTGGCAACGTAGTTCAGGCGCGTTTGCTGCGTCGACAATTCGGCCAGTGTCACCCGCGCCTCGCCGCGCGCAAAGCCGGCCTGCCCCCCAGTGGCGTCGAACTTCATCGTGTAGGCGTTCGGCGCGTCGATGTCGGCCAACGCCAGCTTGCCTTTGAAACGCGCCTTCACCGGGCCGACCGCGGCCGTCATCGCGATCTCGAACTGATTCTCGCCGGTGGCGGTGATGCTTTCACAGCCGGGCACACAGTTCTTCAGTATCTCGGTGTCGTTCAGTGCCGCCCAGGCAGTCGCCCGGTCGGCAACGAGCAACCGTTCACCCTTCAGTTCCACTTGATGGTCTCCTTGCGTACCGAGCCTGATGCGGCCAGCGCTGCCGCCAGTTGTTCGAGGCTTTCGATGTTGTGAACCGGCAGGAAGCTTGACACGTGCGTGAGGATCGCACGAACGCCGCGCGCCTTCGGCTCGAAGGCCTCGTAGCGCAGCAGCGGATTGAGCCAGACCAGCCGCCGGCATGACTTGGCCAGCCGCTCGGCCTCGCGCTCGAGCTGCTTGATATGCGCGTGCTCCAGGCCGTCAGTGACCAGCAACACGGTCGGGCTGCCCGACAGCACGCGCCGCGCCCAGTGCCGGTTGAATTCGTGCAGGCAGGCGGCGATGCGGGTGCCGCCCGACCAGTCTTCGACCGCTCGCACGACCTCAGCCACTGCGATATCGGGGTCGCGGTTGCGCAGTTGGCGCGTGATGTGCGTCAGCCGCGTGCCGAAGACGAAGGCGAAGACGCGATGATCGGCCGCGTAGCGGCTGCTGGTCAGCGCATGCAGGAAGTGCAGGAACATGCGCGAATAACGACTCATCGAGCCGGAGATATCGACTATGACGACCAGCGGCTCAGGCCGCGTGCGCCGCTGCCGCCGCGGCAGCTCAGCGATATCTCCACCGTGGCGGGCGACCTCACGCAGCAGCGCGTGCAGGTCGAGCCGGCTGCCGCGCGACGACGGCGCGTAGCGTCGCGTTGGCAACTTGGCGAGAAAAGGTGCCAGCGCAACCAGCATCCGCCTGGCCGCGTCCCACTCTGCAGTGCTCATCGTGTCGAAGTCGGCCTTGCGCAGCTGTTCGCGGTCGGTCCACGACAGTTGCGCATCGATCTCGAGGCGTTCTTCCGGACGCGGTTCAGGCGGCCGCGCAACTCTCGGCGCCAGCGCCTCGCCGAGGCGGCGGTTCTCCGGCGGCCCCGGCGGCGCGCCGCCCTTTTTCTGGCTCACCTGCGGCAGCAGCAGCCGCAGCATCTGGCCGAGCAGGTCCGGGTCTTTCCAGAAGATGTGAAAGGCCTGGTCGAACAACGGCCGGTGCTGCGCGCGATCGATCAGGCAGGCGGACAGCACCGCATGCAGGTCGGCGCGCGACTCGAGCCCGGCGACCTTCAGCGCATTTAACGCCAGCAGTACGCGGTCGGTGCCGACCGGCACGCCCGCGGAACGCAGCACGCGGGCGAAGTGCACGACGTTTTCGGCCAGTCGGCCGGGCAGCCCGTCCGCGGAAACGCTCGGCATCATCGGCGGCCGCTCAGTCAGTACCCCGCCCGCCCGCATGCGCGGAGCACTTCGTTGGCCGCGCCAGCGTCACGCCGCCACTTCCTGGCGGATCTTCTCGACTAGCTTCGCCGCCTCGCTGCCCTGCACCTTGGCGATGTCGTCCTGGTACTTCAGCAGCACGCCGAGCGTGTTGTTGACGGTCTCTGGGTCGAGCACCACGGCGTCGAGCGCCAGCAGCGCGCGGCTCCACTCGATCGTCTCCGACACGCCGGGCAGCTTGTAAAGGTCGATGCTGCGCAGGCCTTGCACGAAGGCGACGATCTGGCGGGAGAGCGCCTCCTTCGCGTCGGGCACCTTGCGACGGACAATCTCCAGTTCGCGCGCTGCCGACGGATAGTCGACCCAGTGGTAAAGGCAGCGGCGCTTGACCGCATCATGGATCTCGCGTGTGCGGTTCGAGGTGATCACGGTGACCGGCTTGTGCTCGGCCTTCAGGGTGCCGATCTCGGGGATGGTGACCTGGAAGTCCGAGAGCAGCTCGAGCAGGAAGGCTTCGAACTCCTCGTCGGCGCGATCGAGCTCGTCGATCAGGAGCACCGGCGGCGTCTCGCCGTGGCCCGGCTCGATCGCCTCGAGCAGCGGCCGCTTCAACAGGAACTCGGGCGTGAACAGGCTG
>JBFINI010000403.1:0-3351 GCA_041611275.1 Burkholderiaceae bacterium | reverse complement strand
CTGTTCATGGGCGCGATGCTCGGCATCGTGCTGGCTGACAACCTGCTGCTGCTGGTCGTGTTCTGGGAACTGACCAGCCTGTCGAGCTTCCTGCTGATCGGCTACTGGACCACGGAGAAGGACGCGCGAGAGGGCGCGCGCATGGCGCTGACGATTACCGGCGCCGGCGGGCTGGCACTGCTTGCCGGCGTGCTGCTGCTCGGCCAGATCGTCGGTGGCTACGACCTCGACCTCGTGCTCGCCTCGGGAAGCCTCATCCGCGCGGACCCGCTGTACGTGCCGGCCCTGGTGCTGGTGCTCATCGGCGCCTTCACCAAGAGTGCGCAGTTTCCCTTTCACTTCTGGTTGCCGCATGCGATGGCCGCTCCGACGCCGGTCTCCGCTTATTTGCATTCGGCGACAATGGTCAAGGCCGGCGTGTTCCTGCTGGCCCGCATGTACCCGGCGCTTGGCGGCTCAGAGGCCTGGTTCTGGATAGTGGCGCCGGTGGGGCTGGTCACACTGCTCGTTGGCGCCTACATCGCCATCTTCCAGCACGATCTGAAGGGGCTGCTGGCCTATTCGACGATCAGTCACCTCGGACTGATCACGCTGCTGTTCGGCATCGACTCGCGACTGGCGGTGGTCGCCGGCGTGTTCCATATCCTCAACCACGCCACCTTCAAGGCATCGCTGTTCATGGCTGCCGGCATCATCGATCACGAGGCCGGCTCACGCGACATGCGCAAGCTGGCCGGGCTGTGGAAATCGATGCCGATCACCGCCGTGCTCGGCATGGTCGCCGCCGGCGCTATGGCCGGCGTGCCGCTGCTCAACGGGTTCCTGTCGAAGGAAATGTTCTTCACCGAGGCGGTGAGCCGCAACATTGGCGGCGCGATGAACTGGGTGCTGCCGGCCGGCGCGACGCTGGCTGGCGTCTTTTCAGTCGCCTACAGCGCCCGCTTCATCCACGACGTGTTCTTCAACGGCGAACCGAAGGATCTGCCGAAGAGGCCGCACGAGCCGCCGCGCTTCATGCGGCTGCCGGTCGAGATCCTGGTGGTGCTGTGCGTGCTGGTCGGACTTTTCCCGGCGCTGCTGATCGGCCCGGTGCTCGCCATCGGAGCGCAGGCGGCGCTGTTCGGCGGGCCCTATGCGCCCCTGCCGCCGTACAAGCTGGCAATCTGGCACGGCCTGAATCTGCCGCTGGCGATGAGCGTGATCGCCCTGGCCGGCGGCTTCGCGCTGTATTTCGTGCTGCACGCACATGTGAATCTGCACCGCCTGGTGAAGCTGCCGCTATGGCTGCGAAGCGGCGGGCGCGAAGCATTCCTGCTGTTCACCGAGGCCAAGGTCTGGTCGGCGCGCACGGTGACCAGTCTCCTCGAAACCGGCAGCCTGCAGCGGTACCTCTTCCTGCTGGTGCTGGTCGGGGTGCTCGCCGGATTGTTGCCTTTCTTCGACGCCGGCTTCGGCGGCGGTGCGGCGGCGGCGATCTCGACGCCGCTGAATTCTGGTGCCGTCGCGGTTTGGATTGTCGGAGTCACCGCGGCCATCGGCACGGCGGTCGTCTACCGGCGCCGCTTGCTGGCGTTGCTGCTGCTTGGCGCCGTCGGCTTGGTGGTCAGCCTGACCTTCGTCTACCTGTCGGCGCCGGACCTGGCGCTGACGCAGCTCCTGGTCGAGATGGTGACGATCATCCTGATGATGCTGGCGCTGTTCTGGCTCCCAGCCGAAAGTCCGCGCGAGCGCAGCCGGATGACAAAGGCGCGTGATCTGCTGCTCGCCGTGGTTGCCGGCGGCGGTGTCAGCGCGCTGTCCTATGCGTTGATGACGCGGCCGTTCGATTCGATCGCGCCTTACTTGCTGCGCACCGCCGTGCCCGAGGGGGGCGGCGCCAACGTGGTCAACGTGATCTTGGTCGATTTCCGCGGCTACGACACAATGGGCGAGATCACCGTGCTCGGCATCGCCGGTGTTGTCATCTACGCCATGCTGGCCGGCTTCACGCCGCCGCCGCGGCCGTTGCCGCCCGAGCAGACGCGCTCGGCATTTCTGCCACTGGTGGCGCGCCTGCTGCTGCCGCTGGCCGTGCTGTTGTCGCTGCACCTGTTTCTGCGCGGGCACAACGCGCCCGGCGGCGGCTTCATTGCCGGGCTGGTATTGGCGCTGGCACTGATCCTGCAGTATGTCGCCCACGGCAAGAAATGGGTTGAGGCGCGGATGCCGATCGATTACCGAAGCTTCGTCGGCTGGGGCTTGCTGATCGCCGGTGCTTCCGGCATCGGCAGCTGGTTCTTCGGCGCGCCTTTCTTGACCAGCAGCTATGCCTACTTGACCTTGCCGGTCATCGGCGCCGTGCCGCTGGCCAGCGCAGTGATCTTTGATCTCGGCGTATTTCTGACCGTGGTCGGCGCGACGATGCTGGCGTTGGTATCGATCGGCAAGCTCAGTTCGCCGATGGCAACAGGGCAGGCAACGTGATGACGATGGAACTGCTGCTCGCCCTAGGCCTCGGTGTGCTCACCGCGTCAGGGACCTGGCTGCTGCTGCGCGCGCGCGCTTTCGACGTCATCCTCGGCCTGACCTTGCTGTCGTATGCGGTCAACGTGTTCATCTTCCTCACCGGGCGAGTTCGCGCCGGCCGCCCGCCGATTATCAGCAGCGAGCTGGCGCCGACGCTGGCGAACTACGCCGATCCGCTGCCGCAGGCGCTGGTGCTCACCGCGATTGTGATCAGCTTCGCCATGACGGCGCTGATCCTCGTCATCGCTTTGCGCGCACATTCGACGGTGGCCTCCGATCATGTCGACGGGCAACTTGTCGAGGAAGAATCGGTGCCTGACGCCGATGCTCGAGGTGACCGATGAGCGGCTCGCACTGGATCATCGTTCCGGTCGTTCTGCCGATGCTCGCCGGCGCGCTGCTGTTGCTGATCGAGCGGCGTGAGCCACGTTTTACCGCGCGGCTTTCGGTCATCGCCACGGCGCTGCAGTTGGCCGTTGCCATCGCGCTCGCCACGACAGCCGCCGACGGGACGGTGCGCGCCTACCTGCTCGGCAACTGGGCGGCGCCCTTCGGCATTGCGCTGGCGCTTGACCGCCTGACGGCGCTGATGCTGGTGCTGACCGCGCTGATAGCGCTGGCCGCGGTGCTGTATGCCAGCACTGGACGCGATCAGAGCCGGATCGACCGGCTCGGCCCCCATTTTCATGCGTTGTTCCAGTTCCAGCTGATGGGACTGAACGGCGCTTTCCTGACCGCCGATCTGTTCAATCTGTTCGTCTTCTTCGAAGTGCTGCTGATCGCCTCGTACGGCCTGCTGCTGCATGCCGGCGGTGCGCGGCGCCTGCGCGCGGCGATCCACTACGT
>JBFINI010000402.1:0-3352 GCA_041611275.1 Burkholderiaceae bacterium | reverse complement strand
GCTGCGACCCAACACGCCGGCGTCCTCGGTTTTCAGCGGCCGGCCGGCAAGGGCGGTCGTGGTCGCCGCGGCGAGGGCGATGGGCACGAGTGCGCCGACAAGGGGTTTCATTGTGGTTCTCGGCATGGATGTTCGACGGCATCGGCTCCGCTGATCGCGGCGGTGCCATGGTCGCCGAGGGGTCGGTTTCGCGGCGCGGATGATGCCGACGAAACGAGCGCGGCGGATTCTTCGACGGCGCACCTCCGGCGCCACCCTTCAGGGGCGGCGCCGGATTGAGGCAATTACTTCGATACCGCGCGATTGAGCAGTTTCTGGATCACGGCACGGTGCATGTCGTCGCTCGGCGCCTTGCCGGCGCTGGCGCTGACCTTGCTCCAGACCTTGGCGTTAGTCTCGTTGTGGCAGCCCATGCAGGCGCTCACGCGCGAGATGCGCTGTTGCTCGGCCTTGTTGAACGGCCGCGCGCCTTCATGGCTGATGCCCTGCAGCTGCTTGCCTTCCTCGTCGACGATGCGCTCCAGTTCGAACGGCACATCGACACCATTGGCCTTTGTGTCATAGAAGCCGCTGCCCAGTCCCAGCGTCTTGCGATTGGCGTGGCAATCGGCACAGCTGCGCGCATCCTTCGAGATCGTGTGCGGCTGGATCGGCGCATGCGACAGTCCCGAGTAGCCCTCACCGTTGGTGAACACCTTGTTGTGCTGCGTCGCCTTTCCGTCGGGGCCGATCTGCGTGAAGATCACCTGGCAGCCGGGAATGAACGGTGAGACCTTGCCGCGGCTGTTGATGCCAAGCACGGGTGATTCCCAGCGCAGGTACGAGCGCGTTTCCGACCATTTGTAGGCGGTCTTCTCGCGTGCGCCGGCCGTGCCGCCGCGTGACGGATCGGCGCCGACCTTGGTGTTGATCCAGTCGTTGCTCTTGGTGGCCAGATCCTGCTGCACGTGGCAGCCGTAGCACTGCGGTGCCCATTTCGCGTGACAGGCATAGCACTCGAGCTTCTCGTTGTGCGCGGCCAGCGCCTTGGCGGCGCGCGCGTCCGGCGAGCCCTTGAGCGCCGCGTCACGGACCTGCGGCACGACCTTGGCTACGTTGTCGATCTTGGTCGTCAGCACGACCTTGCCCGCGTCGCGCTTCAGGTTCGGCAGCACGTTGCCCCAGGCGGTGGTCAGCTTGCTGTATTCCTTGACCGTGCCGTGGCAGCTTTCGCAACGGATCTCGACCGCCTGCTCACGCTTGGA
This sequence comes from Burkholderiaceae bacterium, assembly GCA_041611275.1. Classification (GTDB taxonomy): domain Bacteria; phylum Pseudomonadota; class Gammaproteobacteria; order Burkholderiales; family Burkholderiaceae_F; genus JADJWR01. The sequence continues at coordinate 2,108 of JBFINI010000402.1, read as the reverse complement.
ATACATGTTGCCGTCGCCGTGCAGGTCGCTCTTGGTGTGGCAGTCGATGCACGCCATGCCCTTCTGGTAGTGCACGTCGCCGGCGAGATGGTTGTAGAACTTGCCGTGCAGTTTCTCGCCGGCCTTGTCGCCGGCCTTGGTGCCCCACGGCGAACCGTATTCGTCCGATTCCATCATGCCGAAGTAGCTGACTCCCGTGCGCCCACCGCGGTTGTGGCAGGTCTGGCACTGCAGGCTGCTGACCTTGCGCGTCATGCGGTGCGCCTTCGGCCGCCCAGCCTTGGTCTTGTCGATGGCCTTGTCGTTGCCTTCGTACTTGCCGGTCTTGCTGTATTCGACGTGGCAGGCCGCACAGCCCGAGGCGCGCAGGTCGGCCGCATTACTGCCGCCGCCGGACCACAGGTGGCAGCGCAGGCACTGCTCGCGCAGGTAGTCGTCGATCGGATGGTTGTCCAAGCCGGTCGGCTTGCCGGCGTCGTACGACGGAATCTGCTGCAGCGATTTCACTGCGCCGCGCTGCGCCGGCACCGTGCCGTCGTCGTCGGTCGTCGCGTACGTGGCGAACATCGCGCCCTTGGTCTTCTGCGCGCCGTTGGCGAAGCGCGTGCCGCTGATCATGCCGGCCATCGTTGCGTGCAGCGACTTCTTGTTGTTGGCGACTTCTTCCCGATGGCAGGTGCCGCAGGCCTGGTCGACGACACGGAAGTCCGACGGATTGGCCCACATGCCCTTGTGCGCTTCCTCGACCGTCTTGCCGTTGTTGTCACCGCGATGACAAGTGGTGCAGGACATGTTCTTCTTGATCGGCGTATCGGAAATCGGCTCGATGCCGGCGTGACAGGCCAGGCAGCCGGCAGAGTCGGCAGGCTGCGCGGCTGCGCTCGCGCCCAGCAGCGAAAGTGCGGAACAAACGGAAAAAAAGGCAAACCAGCGCACAGCAAGCCGCGCGGTTGAGCGCATCGACATGAAACCTCCTCGCCCTGTTGTTGTGTCGTTCACTGGTATGGCATCACAGCCACGGATCGACGCTTCTGCAATCAACATACGCTGCCGGGGGGGGGCGATTCAAGCCCATCGACGATTCGCACCGTTTCGTGTAACGGAGTGGGTGGCATCGCCGGCGTCGGCCGGGCGCTTTCTTTCAGGAGCCGAAACGCAGCGGACAGATGATGGAATCGTGCGAAGGCGGCGCGAGATCCGCGGCCAGGCTGGATCGCTTCATTCGCGCCGGCCCGAAGCGAATGGCCCGGCGCGCCAGCGCCTTGCCGACGCTAGCGCGGCGCTGATGGGCGGTGATCGGTTGCCGGCACTTCGCGGATCAGCAGCCCGCTTGTCGACACGCGCAGTTCGAAGTCCGCCGGACGGTCGGCCATGACGAAGCTGGCCGAGCCGTACTCGGCATCGACCAGCGGGGAGAGGAACGCGAAACGCTGGCGCAGCGCGAACAGGTTCAGCGGCTTTTCCGGCGCCAGCGCATGCACCGTGCGCGGCGCGCCGCGTTCATTGTCCAGATTCCGATAGCGGCCGGCAATGCGCGACAGCTCGTAGGCGGTGTGCAGCCCCAGCAGGTTGGCCACCGGTTTCCACTTCAGGATGTGGGCGTCAACGTAGACCTCGTCGCCGGCGAGTTCGAAGCGCTGCTTGGTGCCGTCGGGCAAGCGCACGTGTGCCGCGAAACGCTGCGGCCCGGTCGGTTCGATCTGGATCTGCGCGGCGGTTTCCTCGCGCGTGAGCGCCCGGTAGCCGACCGTGGTGACGACGAGCGTGCCGAACAGCGCGGCGCTTACGAGCAGCAGCAGCGAGAGCAGCAGGCCGGTGAAGGCGCGCACGGGTCGTCGGCGCCGGCCCGCGGCGAGGCTGATGACGAGCACCAGCAACCCCCCAAGGGCCAGAGCGACCGCGAGGTAGACGACGGATTCGGTCATCGGCGTTGCCGGCGCGCGCCGGTCGAATTCACGTCAGTGCCGGATGCAGATCTTGCCGAAGTGCGCGCCGCGCTGCAGCTGCTCCATCGCCTCCTTCAGCTGCTCGAAGGCGAAAACCTTGTCATCCACCGGCTGCACGCGGTGCTGTTCGACCGCGCGCATCATCGCCTCGAAGCCGTCGCG
>JBFINI010000401.1:0-3368 GCA_041611275.1 Burkholderiaceae bacterium | reverse complement strand
GTCGAGCAGATCGGCAACTCGATCATCGTCGCGCCCAGCGGCGAGATCGTCGCCGCCTGCACCACCACCGCCGACGAGCTGGCCATCGCCCGCTGCGATCTCGACCTGTGCGCGTCATACAAGAACACGACCTTCAACTTCGCCCGCCACCGCGAGCCCGAGCACTATCGGATGATCGTCGAGCGCAAGGGTGCGGTGCCGCCGGCCGATTGAGCATCCGCGACCGCGCGGCTGCCTGGCGCTTGCGCTTTGCGGTTGAAGTGCGCTCGCGCGTCGAGCGGCAGATTGGCTCAGCCGCCGGCAGCCGCCCTGGCCTTGTCTTCGAGGGCCATCCAGCGCGCCAGCTTTTCCTCGAGCAGCCGCTCGATGTCGGCGGCGCGTTCGGCATCCGCCTTCATCTGCTGGGCGCCCGTCGTGTGATAACCGGACGCGCTCATTTGCGCGACCAGTGTGGCCTGTTCGTGTTCCAGTAATTCGAGTTCGGTCGGCAGCGCCGCGAGTTCGCGCTGCTCGTGAAACGACAGCTTCAGCCGTTCCGCGCGCCGCGGCGGTGGTGGTGGAGGTGCCGCCGCAAGCGCGCTGGCCGGCGCCGGCCGCTGCACCAGCCAGTCCGAGTATCCGCCGGCGTATTCGCGCCAGCGGCCATCGCCTTCGGCGACCAGTGTCTGCGTGGCGATTGCATCGAGGAAAGCGCGATCGTGACTGACCAGCAGCAGCGTGCCGCTGTACTCGGCGAGCTGCGCTTCGAGCAGCTCCAGCGATTCGATATCCAGATCGTTGGTCGGTTCGTCGAGAACCAGCAGATTGGCCGGCAACGCGAACAGCCGTGCCAGCAGCAGCCGGTTGCGTTCGCCGCCCGACAGCGTCTTCACCGGCGCACTGGCGCGGCGCGGCGGAAACAGATACTCGCCGAGATAGCCGACCACATGCTTGCGGCGGCCCGCGACTTCGATCCAGTCGCCGCCCGGCGAAACCGTTTCGGCGACCGTCTTTTCCTCGTCGAGCTGTGCGCGTAGCTGGTCGAAGTAGGCGATCGCCAGATTCGTTCCCCGCCGCACACTGCCTGCATCCGGTGCCAGCTCACCGAGAATCAGTTTCAGCAGGGTGCTCTTGCCGGCGCCGTTGGCGCCGAGCAGCGCCAGCCGGTCGCCGCGCTGGATCGTCAGGCTCAGTTCGCGCACGATCACGCGTTCGCCGAACGCCTTGCTGACATGCTGCAGCTCGGCGACCCGCTTGCCGCTGCGTTGGCCGGCATCGAGCGCCAGCTTGACGTTGCCGAGCCGCTCGCGCCGCGCACCGCGTTCGTTGCGCAGCTGCTCCAGACGCAGCACGCGGCCGGCGTTGCGCGTGCGCCGCGCCTCGATGCCCTTGCGGATCCAGACTTCTTCCTGGGCCCAGAACTTGTCGAACTTGCGGCGTGCGGTGGCTTCGGCTTCGAGTTCGATCGCCTTGCGGGCCTCGAACTGCGTGAAGTTGTCCGGATAGCTGTGCAGCGCGCCGCGGTCGAGCTCGACGATGCGGGTGGCGACGCGATCGAGAAAACGGCGATCGTGCGTGATGACGATCGCAGCGCGGCTGCCGCGCGCTTCGCTGACGAGCAGTGTTTCGAGCTGCTCGATGCCGTCGATGTCCAGATGATTGGTCGGCTCGTCGAGCAGCAGCAGGCCGGGTTCGAGCGCGAACGCCAGCGCGAGCGCGGCACGCTTGCGCTCGCCGCCCGACAGGCTCGCTGGCGAACGTGCGCCATCCACACCGAGGCGATGCACGAACTCAGCCAGCCGCGCCTCGATGCGCCAGCGCTCGCGCTCGTCGGCGATCGACGGAATGTGCCCGCGCAGCAGCAGCGCCTCATGCAGGTGCGCGGCCGCCGGCAGTTCGGGTTCCTGTTCGACGCGCACGATGCGCAGCCCGTCGGCGAGCTTCAACTCGCCGGCGTCGAGCGGCGTGCGCCCGGCAATGACGCCGAGCAGCGATGACTTGCCGGTCCCGTTGCGGCCGATCAGGCCGATACGCTCGCCGGCAACGACGGTCAGTCCGGCGCTGTCGAGCAGCGGCAGGTCGCCGTAAGCCAGTTCGGCGGCAAGCAGCGAAACCAGCGTCATGTGGTGGCGGATTCGTCAGGGTTCGAGCGCCCGAAGATACGCGAGCCGCCACTTGCCCTTGGCGGCGCTTGCGCCAGCGCAAACCGGCGCGTCCGTGGCGTTGCGGCGCCGGCGATCGGCGACGATCATGCAGGCGCGAGGCGCCTGCCGGGTGGAGCGTCCGCTGCCGATGGACCGAAAGATCCGTACCGAAGCTTCGCGCGATGCCGCAGCCGCCGAGACGGCGCGACAGCTGCTCGAGTTGATCCGCGCGCTGGTTGCCGACACGCAGCGCGGCGCGCCGCCGTTGGTCGATCTGGACAGCCGGCTGGTCGAGGATCTCGGTATCGACAGCCTGGCGCGGGTCGAACTGAACCTGCGCCTGGACAAAAGCTTCGGCCGGCGGCTCGATGACGCGCGGCTGGCGGCCGTCGAAACGCCGCGCGACATCCTTGCGGCGCTGCGCATCGCACCGGCGGCCGTGGCAGCGCGGGCGATGGTCGAAGCGGTGGGCCCGGAAGGCTTCAGCGGCAGCCCCGAAGCGGCGACCACGCTGATGCAGGCGCTCGACTGGCATGCCGAGCGGCACGCTGGCCGCGTGCACATCACGCTGCTGGCCGAGGACGACCGATCACAGCGGCTGACCTACGGCGAGCTGCGCGAACAGGCGCTGCGCGCCGCCGCCGCTCTGGCGGCGCGCGGCCTGGCGCCGGGCCAAGCCTGCGCGCTGATGCTGCCGACCTCGCTCGAATTCTTCGTCGCCTTCTACGGCATCCTTTACGCGGGCGGCGTGCCGGTACCGCTGTATCCGCCGGCGCGGCCGGCCGCGCTGGAAGACCACCTGAAGCGGCAGGCCGGCATCCTGGCCAACTGCGAGGCGCACCTGCTGATCACGGTGCCGGAAGCAAAACCGCTGGCGCGGCTGATCAGGCCGCTGGCGCCGACGCTGCATGCGGTGCTGACGCCGGGGGAACTGCAGGGCGAGCAGGCCGCAACACCGGTCGAGCGCGGCGCCGGCGACCTGGCGCTGCTGCAGTACACCTCGGGCAGCACCGGCAACCCGAAGGGCGTGATGCTGACGCACGCGCAGCTGCTCGCCAACCTGCGCGCGATGGGACGTGCGGTCCATGCCGGTCCGACCGAAGTTTGTGGTTCCTGGTTGCCTCTGTATCACGACATGGGACTGATCGGTGCCTGGATGGGCAGCCGGTACTTCGGCATGAAGCTGGTGCTGTTCTCGCCGCTCTCTTTCCTGGCGCAGCCGGCGCGCTGGCTGCGTGCGATCGC
>JBFINI010000400.1:0-3369 GCA_041611275.1 Burkholderiaceae bacterium | reverse complement strand
GGTTCAAGCCCTCGCCCGGCTCGCTCGGCCTGCCGGCCGATTCCGACGTCTCGCCGCGCACGCTGTACCGGGCGCAGGCCTTTGCCAGCTACGAGGTGGATCTGTTCGGCCGTGTGGCCGCCTCCGTCACGGCGGCGCAGGCGGACCTGGCGCAGGCCGAGGGGCTTTATCGCTCGCTGCTGCTGGCGCTGCAGGCCGACGTAGCGCAACACTACTTCGCGCTGCGCGGGCTCGACGCCGAGGCCGAACTGCTGGCCGAGACGGTGAAGCTGCGCGAGCAGGCGCTGGCGCTGGTCGAGCGGCGCTTTGCCGCCGGCGAGATCAGCGAACTCGATGTCGCTCGCGCTAAGACCGAACTCGCCGTCACCCGCGCCGAACGCGCCGCGCTGGCCCGCCGCCGCGCCGAGGTCGAGCACGCGCTCGCCGTGCTGCTGGGCAAGGCGCCGGCCGAACTGGCGTTGCCGGCGCAGCCGATCCGCTTCGAGCCGATCGCGATTCCCGCCGGGCTGCCGTCGCTCCTGCTTGAGCGCCGCCCCGACATCGCCGCCGCCGAGCGCGCAATGGCCGCTGCCAACGCGCGCATCGGTATCGCGCGCGCCGCGTGGTTCCCGCGGCTGACGCTCACCGGTCTGCTCGGCCTGGAGTCCGGCAGCTTCGGCGACCTGCTGCGCGCATCGAGCCGCACCTGGGCGCTCGGCCCGCTGGCGGCGCTGCCGATCTTCGACGGCGGCCGCCGCCAGGCCAACGAAGACGCGGCGCTCGCCGCCTTTGAGGAAGCCGCCGCCAACTACAAACACAGCGCGCTGCTGGCGCTGTGCGAAGTCGAAGATGCTTTGAGCGGCGTGCGCCTGCTCGCCACCCAGGCCGCCGAGCAGTCGCGCTCGGTGCAATCGGCGCAGCGCGCGGCGGAACTGTCAGGCAGCCGCTACCGCGCCGGCTACGTCAGCTACCTCGAAGTGATCGACGCCGAGCGCCAGGTGCTCGCCACCCAGCGCGCCGCCACGCAGGTCGAGCGCGAACGGGCGCTGGCGACGGTGGCGCTGATTCGGGCTCTGGGGGGTGGGTGGGAGTCGCAGATGAAAGTCGCGGCGAACCATGCAGGCGAGCGCTCCGCGCTGGACTGATCGCGCGAGCAGCGCTGGGCTGCAGTTATTTCGGTTTCTGCAAGACCTACGCGATTCACTTGAAGCAGGCGATGCGTTGCGCGCCCGAGTTCGACCCGTTCCCGTCGGTCGAGATTTTCGGATCGGACGACTGCTTGGCTCCAGTGACCTGTCCTTCGGCATGACCGCCGAGAATCGACCCAGCCAGCAAGAGCGGCCGTTCCGGAGCTATACGACCAGTGGCGTCAACCCATCGGCGAACCATGGGCTGCTTTCGGACGGAGTGGCCGTGTGCAACGGGTCGAGTATGACTGCGCGGCGCTTACCTGCTGCCAGAGCGCTGTCGCCGCTGCTCTGATCGTTTGACTCGGTTGGATACCTGGCCGCTTGCCGAGCGCGCGCACTCGCTGGCCACGCGTGCGCGAATGATCTGGGCCAGCCTCGCCGTAGCCGGCCCGGCGTGTTCACGATCCGCGTGGATGAGGTAGAGCTCGGCAAAGCGCTCGCCGCCCTCGCGCGCAGAGACTGGTAGCAGCGCTCCCGAGGCCAGTTCCTCGCGGATCCGCTCTTCCGGCAACCAGGCAAAGCCGTAGCCGCGCCGGACGGCCTCGATCGACGTCGCCATGTGGCTCACCGTCCAACGCGCGGTCGCATCGACCGCCGTCGGTGCGGCGCGCGCCGGGCTCGATTCGCGCACGACGAGATGCCGGTGCTGGCGCAGGTCGCGCAGGGTCGCCTTGCGGCCCAGGTGCTGCAGCGGGTGGCCGGGGCTCGTCACCAGCACGAAGCGCACGCGCATCAGCGGCTCTCCGAGAAATCCGACCGGGACGCTGCTGAAGATCGCGAGCTCGGCGATGCCCGCCGTCAGTGCATCGGTCCTGTGGCCCAGCACGGACTCGATCACCTCAACGCGCGTATGCGGACTGTCCTGCCCGAGCTGGGCGAGGCAGTCGAGCAGCAGCCACGACGGGAAGATGATCTCGACGGCAATGCCGAGCTCGGCCTCCCAACCCGCCGACAGCCGCTGCGACGCCTGCTCGAGGGCGTTTGCCTCGTCCAGCAGATACCGCGCACGGCGGTACAGCAGCTGGCCGGTCGGCGTCAGCACGGCCTTGCGGCCCTCGATACGGAAGGCCGCCACGCCGAGAAGCGTCTCGATCTGTTGCACGGCGTACGTCACGGACGACTGGCTCTTGTGCAGCCGCTCGGCCGCCTTCGCGTAGCCGCCCGCATCGACGACGGCCGTGAAGGCACGCCATTGGTCGAGGGTGATGCGCGGCGCCATCATCGAATAAATCGATAGGTTTATGCCAAATTTTCGGCTTTTTTATCGAATCCGCCAACCGCATTATGGCGTCAGCAAGGAGGTCACCATGAAGAAAGTCATCAGCATCCACCGCCAACGCGCCGGCCACTGGGTCGGCGACGGATTTCCCGTGAACACCGTCTTCCATTACCAGGAGCAGCCCGAACTGTCGCCGTTCCTGCTGCTCGACCATGCCGGTCCGCACGATTTCGCGCCGTCAAGTCGGCAGCGCGGCGTCGACTGGCATCCGCATCGCGGCTTCGAAACCGTGACGGTCGTCTACGACGGTGAAGTCGACCACCGGGACACCGCCGGCCATGGCGGCCGCATCGGCGCCGGCGACGTGCAATGGATGACCGCGGGCGCCGGTCTGTTGCACAAGGAATTCCACAGCCCGCACTTCACGCGCAGTGGCGGCCGCTTCGAGGTGCTGCAACTGTGGGTCAATCTGCCGCGCGCGGCCAAGATGACGCCGCCGCGCTATCAGCCGCTGCTGGCGCGCGACATCCCGGCGGCCGTGCTGCCTGGACGTGGCGGGAAGGTACGCGTGATCGCCGGCGAGTTTGCCGGCATCGCGGGCCCGGCGAAGACGTTCTCGCCGATCAATCTGCTCGATGTGCGCCTGGGTGCCGGCAAGCGCGTTGCGCTCGACTTGCAGGACGGCTATACGGCCGCGCTGTATGTGCTGCGGGGCGAGGTCGTCGTCAACGGCGACGAACTTGCGCGCGCCACCGAGCTTGTCGTGCTCGACCGCCGCGGGGCCGACGTGGCGCTCGAGGCGCGCGCCGATGCGACGGTGTTGGTGATGAACGGACAGCCGATCGACGAGCCCATCGCCGGCTACGGGCCGTTCGTGATGAACACGCGCCAGGAAATTCAGCAGGCCTTTGCCGACCTGCAGCAGGGACGGCTTGGCGTCGTGCCGGAAGAGACTGAGGAGACCGCTGTATGAAGACACTG
>JBFINI010000399.1:0-3375 GCA_041611275.1 Burkholderiaceae bacterium | reverse complement strand
GGCCCGAGGCACTGCAGGTCTTCCTGCGTGAGTTCGGCGTCGACTTTCCGGTGGCGATCGACGCGCATCTTGATGACGACCCGCTGCCGGCGACGATGCGTGCCTACGGGCTGCGCGGCACGCCGTCGACGCTGCTGATCGACCGCAGCGGAAGGCTGCGCCTGCATCACTTCGGCGTGCTCGAGGACTTCGCGCTCGGCGTGGTGATCGGCCAGTTGCTGAGCGAGCCGGCGGTCGGCTCGCCGGCAGCGGAATTCAGCCGCCCGCCCGCAGCCTGACGAATCCGGCGTCGAGATCGGCGATCAGGTCGTCGGCATCCTCGAGCCCGGCGCCGATGCGGAACAGGAAACCGCCTTCGCGCGGCGGCCGTACCGTGCGCTCGGGCAAAGAGGGGATCAGCAGGCTCTCGAACCCGCCCCACGAATAGCCGCGGCCGAAAATCCGCATGCCGTCGACGAAGGCGTGGAAGCTCGCCTCGCTCGGGCCGGGCTTCAGGCAGACGCCGAACAGCCCCGACGCGCCGCTCATGTCACGCCGCCACAAGGCATGGCCCGGATCGTCGGCGTCGGCCGGATAGAGAATCCGCTCGACCTCCGGCTGTCGCTTCAGCCAGGCGATCAACGCCTCCGCGGTGGCGCGATGCTGCGCCAGCCGCGCGCCCATCGAGCGCAGCCCGCGCAGCGCCAGCCAGCAGTCATCGGCACTGGTGGTGAGCCCGTAATGCATGATCGTTTCGCGCATCCGCGGCCAAGCGCGTTCATTGCAGGTGACGGTGCCCATCAGCAGATCCGAATGACCGCCGATGTACTTGGTCGCCGCGTGTAGCGAGACGTCGACGCCATGCGCCAGCGGCTGGAAGTACAGCGGCGTGGCCCAGGTGTTGTCGATCACGCTGATGACCTCGCGGCTGCGGGCGACTTCAGCCAGCAGCCGTACGTCCTGCATCTCGAAGGTAAGCGACCCCGGCGATTCCAGATAAAGCAGCCGCGTGTTGGGCCGCAGCAGCGCCTCGGCCTCGGCGCGGCCGCCGGCGCCGGCGCAAGGGTCGTAGAAACTTGCCTCGATGCCATAACGCGGCAGCGTGTCGCGGGCGAAACGACGCGTCGGCCCATAGACGGAATCGGGAATCAGCACGTGGTCACCCTGCTTCACATACGCCAGGATCGCCATCGTGCAGGCAGTCAACCCCGACGAAAATGCCCAGCTGCGATGGCCAGCTTCCAGCGCGGTCAGCGCTTCGAGAAAGGCCCGGTGCGTCGGCGTGCCGTAGATGCCGTAAGCCGGCAGCGCACCGCCTTCGACGTCCTCGCCAGCGTTGCGTCGGCGCACGCGCTCGCGCATGTCGGCCACATCGTCGTGCAGCACCGTGGAGCCGCGCACCAGCGGCGGATTGACGAAATCGAAACTGGCCGCGCGGTCGCGGCCCAGTTGCGTCAGCCGGGTGTTCGGTTTCAACGCGCGCTTGTTCATTAGATCTGTTCTTGTCGGTGAAAAGCGCCGTTCAAGCGCGGCCGGGCGGCGCTCATGCCCGCGCGAAGCGGTAGACGCCTGTGTCGTCGAGGGTTCTTCGGACACGGCCTTCGAACCACAGCGCATGCAAGTGGGCAAGCGACTCGCCCAGCGCGAAGGTCGTCTGGTGCAGGTCGAGTTCCCGCTTGAACAGCACCGGCACGATATCGGCGGCGGTCATCGGACCCGCGCAGGCCGCGAGCACCTCTTCGAGCCGCGCCTGGTGATGTTCATGCTGCTGCGCCACCCGCCGGTGCAGGCCAACAAAAGGCTTGCCGTGCGACGGCAGCACCAGCGCGCGCTCCGGCAGCTGCAGGTAGCGGTCGAGCGAATGCAGGTACTGCGGCAGCGGGTTGCCCTCGGGCTCGACCTCGAAAACGCTGACATTGGTCGAGATGCGGGGCAGCACCATGTCGCCGGAGATAAGCAACTGATCGTCTTCGCAATACAGCGACACGTGCTCCGGCGCATGGCCGCGGCCGACAATGACCTCGAACACGCGCTTGCCACCGTGCAGCCCAATCGCGATCAGGTCCCCGTGCAGGATCCGCCGGTACGACGGCGGCACAGCGGGCACGAGTTTCGAGTAATAGCCGCCGCCGCGCTGGCGGACCTTGACCAGCGCCTCGGGGTCGGCCAGGCCGTGACGGGCGAAATGCGCCGCCGCGCGCTCGCCGGCTTGCTCACCAAGCTCGCCTTTCGACTGCGACAGCAAACGGCCGATCGTCCACTCGGTCGCGCTCATCCACAGCGGCGCGTTCCACCGCCGCTGCTCGCCGCCGGCTGTCAGCCAGTGTGCGAGACCGAGGTGATCGGGATGAAAATGGGTGCTGATCACGCGCAGCAACGGCCGGCCGTCGAACACCGAATCGAAGATCTGCTCCCACGCCGCCTTGGTTTCGTCGGAGGTGATGCCGCAGTCGACGATGGTCCAGCCGCGCACGCCTTCGATCTCGTCTTCGAGCAGCCACAGGTTGATGTGGTCGAGCGCGAATGGCAGCCGCATGCGCACCCAGAAGGCGCCCGGCCGCAGCTCGGTGACTTTGCCGAGCGACGGCACCTCCGCCCACGGGTAGGTGAGTTCGTGTTCCTGCGGGTTCACGCGCAGGCCGCCGTATGGTGATCAACCATGCCGGCGGTACCCCGTCTGAATGCGGCACTCATTCCGAAGCGCCGTCGCCGGCCGCGGCCCGCCGCGGCGACTCGACCGCGTAGGCCGATGCCTTGCGCCCGTCAAGCAGCTGTACCTGCTGTGACCGCAGCCGCTCCGCCGGCTCGAACTTCGCGACCTGCAGCAACGAGCCGAGCTGCGAGGACACCAGCGCCTGCCCGGGTTGCGCCGCGCCGGCCAGATCGCAGGCCTGCGCGATGCCGCGCTCGCCCATGCGCGGGGCTTGTCCGCGGCTGCCCTCCTTGACGCCGGACGCAAAGCCGAAGCGCAACAGCGGCGGCGAGCGCAGTAGCGCGGTACGGCAGCCGAACACGATCAATTGCGCGTCGCTGGCGTCGAATTTCACGAACACCGCTTCGCGGTCGTTATGAGCCAGCACTTCGGCGCCCTGCCGCTGGACCCAGTCGATGCACTGGTCGATGGCGGCCGCGTCCGGCTGTGCGGCCACCACACAGCCGACGATGTGAAAATACGTGCTCATGGTGGCGATGGTCCCTCAGTGCCTCTTTGGCCGCGTCCGAACGGCGCCGGTTCGCGCGTCCGTTGACGCCACATTATCGTCTGCCGGGCCTCGCCGTCGACCCACACGATCCGGCCGCCGAGGCGCCCGGACGGATTACTGTGAGCTGAGTTCATGTTGAAAGCGATTCGCGACTTCTTCGATCAGCATATCGGCGGCACGACCGCGCCGGAAG
>JBFINI010000398.1:0-3387 GCA_041611275.1 Burkholderiaceae bacterium | reverse complement strand
CTCCCGATCTTCGGGCTCGAGACGAAGGATCGCGCGAAATGCCTCGCTGGGGCCGATCCGATCGACGTAGGCCTCCAGTGCCTTCGCGTCGCTGGCGGCGGCTAGCCTCGCGAGCATCTCCCAGGTCTTCGGCGCTTTCTGCCGCGCTTCTGTGCTGGTTTCCGTTTCCATCGATTCTTGTCCAGGCAAGACGGCTGCGCGGTGCGCAACACATTCGCTCGTGTTTACTATGGACCGTCGCGAAAAGATAGCCTCACGGCAACCCGGCGCACGCCCATCGACACGGACGGCGAATCACAATCGACCGCGCCGCGCAACAAATTCGGAAGATCGCCGTCCAGCCGACGACGCCGAGGCGAACGGCGGCTGAAGGGCATCGATTGAACGCCCCGTGACCATGCTGTCGCGGTAATCGTGCGAATGGCGGCTGTCGGGCAAGCAATCTGGACTGCCGCCCGGCAGCAAGGGCTCGAAGCTCGAGACTTGCGAGCGTCAGCCTTTTCTGTGAGGACCAGGCGGCGACGGTTACGGGCGAGATGCGCTCGCGATTGTGCTTGGTTGGGAGAGGATCGCCGAGACGTAGGCGGACGCCGAGCCAGGGACGCCGCACTAGCCGGCGTGCGACGCCTTCCGCTCCTGCCGAATCATCTCTGCCCCGCGCTCGGCGATCATCATCACCGGCGCGGCAGTGTTGCCCGAGGAGATGGTCGGCATTACCGACGCATCGACCACGCGCAACCGCTCGATGCCGAGCAGCCGCAGGCGCGAATCGACCACCGCCATTGGATCATCCGGCCGGCCCATCTTGCAGGTGCCGATCGGGTGGAAAATCGTCGTGCCGATGTCGCCGGCGGCGCGCACCAGTTCGGCGTCGCTTTGTACTTTCGGTCCGGGCAGGAATTCGTCGGGCATATAGCCGGCCAGCGCCGGCGCCTGCGCGATGCGGCGGGTGAGCCGCAGCGAGTCGACCGCCACCCGGTGGTCTTCCGGCGTGGACAGGTAGTTCGGCTGGATCTCCGGCGCGTCGCGGTAATCGGCGCTCTTGATGCGGATGTGGCCGCGCGAGGTCGGGCGCAGGTTGCACACGCTGGCGGTGAAGGCGGGGAAGGTGTGCAGCGGCTCGCCGAACTTGTCGAGCGTGAGCGGCTGCACGTGGTATTCGATGTTCGGCGTCGCGTGCTCGGGTGAGGAGCGGGTGAAGCCGCCGAGCTGCGACGGCGCCATTGTCAGCGGTCCGGTGCGGAACAGTGCGTATTCGAGCGCCATTTTGGCTTTGCCGATCCAGCTGTTGGCGAGCTTGTTCAAGGTGAGGACGTTCTGCACCTTGAAGCCCATGCGCAGCTGCAGGTGGTCCTGCAGGTTCTCGCCGACGCCGGGCAGCTCATGCGCCACCGCGATGCCGTGTTTCATCAATAGCGGCGCCGGACCGATGCCGGAAAGCTGCAGGATCTGCGTCGTACCGATCGAACCGGTGGCCATTACGGTTTCGACACGCGCCACGGCGGACTGTGTTTCGCCACCGCGGATGAATTCGACGCCGGCGACGCGTTTGTCTTTGAGCCGCAGCCGCGTGACCTGCGCGTCGGTGACCACCGTCAGGTTCTTGCGGTTGGCGATCGGATGCAGGAACGCTTTCGCCGCGTTCAGCCGCACGCCGCGGCGCTGGTTGACCTCGAACCTGCCGGCACCTTCGTTGTCCCCGCGGTTGAAATCGTCGGTCAGTGGGATGCCACACTCGTTCATCGCCGTTCGAAACGAGTTGAGGATCTCCCATTCGAGCCGCTGCTGCTCGACGCGCCATTCGCCGCCGGCGCCGTGCGCCTCGTCGGCGCCGCGCCAGTGGTCCTCGCTGCGCCTGAATACCGGCAGCACGCTCGCCCAGTTCCAGCTTGAATCGCCGGTCAGCTGCGCCCACTCGTCGTAGTCGCGCGTCTGGCCGCGCATGTAGACCATCGCGTTGATCGACGAGCAGCCGCCGAGCACCTTGCCGCGGGCATAGATGATCGAGCGGCCGTTCAGCCCAGCGCAGGGCTCCGTGCGGTAGCACCAGTCGGTGCGCGGGTTGTTGATGCAGTACAGATAGCCGACCGGGATGTGGATCCAGATCCAGTTATCGCGGCCGCCGGCTTCGACCAGGAGCACCGAGACATCGGCGTCGGCGGACAGGCGGTTGGCGAGTACGCAGCCCGCCGAGCCAGCACCGACGATCACGTAGTCGAATGTACCGAACTGCTTCACCGAAGCGTTGCTCATTCCTTGGCCTCTCCTCGACGATCGTCGCGCCGCGCGCCGGATCGCCATTTCTGCGCCGAGTGCGACTCGTTGCTCAGTGGTAACGCGCTTCGGTGGATCAGCGCGGCGGCCGAATGCCTTCGTTCGCCGCGGCGAGCGTTTCTTGCTGGCGGGCATCCGTTTTCTGCTGCGCCAGCCGCAGCAGCGTCGCCAGCGTGACTGACTTCAGCGTCGCCTTGGCCATCTCGTCGATCTCCATCAGCACGGTGGACAGCGCCCGGTCGGCGGGCGTGCGGCCGTTGCGCTCGGTGGTGCCGCTGCCGACGTCTTCGAATCGTGAAATCACGTCGAGCAGGGTCAGCCGGCGCGCGTTGGCGGCGAAGCGGTAGCCGCCGCCGACGCCGCGCACCGACTGCACGATTCCGGCGCGCGCCAGCTCGGCCAGCACTTTGGCCAGATGGTGCGGTGAAACCTCGTATTTCTGCGCAATCTCCGCGGCCGAGATGTGCCGCAGCGGGTCGCTGGCGAACTCCACCAGGCTGTACAGCGCCAGCAAACTGTTCTGCTGCAGCTTCATCCGTCGAGGTCCATTTCCAGCGGGATGAAGCGGCCGGCCATCATGCCCTGGCTGCGGAAGAACGACAGGATCAGCGTGTTGTCGCTGGCCAGCATCGTGCGCACCTTGCGCACGCCAGCACGGCGGAAGCTGGCGCAGATCGACTCGAGCAGCCGGGTGCCGATCCCCGCCTGCCGTGCCTCGGGCCGCACGTCGATGGCGAAGACCCAGCCGCAAGGTGGGGCACCGAACTCCCAGTCGCGTACTTCGCCGATCACGAAGCCGACCACCTCACCGCCCGCTTCGGCCACCAGGAACTGCGCCCCGGCCGTGGCGGAATCCCCGTAGCGGCGATAGACGGAGCGCCAGTAGTCGCGTTTCTCCAGGCCGGTGACCCGCGTGTCGATAGCGATGACTTCCTCGAGATCACCGCGTCGGACCGGTCGGATTGTCAGATCGCTGCGCTGCGTTACGGCAGGCGCCGCCTCGGTGCGCGCGGCTTTTCTTCGGCTCATTGACCTGAATTAAAGAATACTGGTATTGAATTGCAAGAATAGCCCGATTCGGCGTCACCCTTGAAGCGGATTCTGTTGCGGGGT
>JBFINI010000397.1:0-3388 GCA_041611275.1 Burkholderiaceae bacterium | reverse complement strand
GCCTCGCGCTGCAGCGCCAGCAGTTCGCTCTCGCCGGCCGGCACCATGCCGCCCACCAGGTTGTCCCATAGCCCCGGATCGATCTGCTTGTGCGCCGCGCGACGGGCGACGATCAGCGCGCCGTCTGGCGTGAACGCGTTCAGGTGTACGGCGGTGGTGGTGATGCCAAGCGTGCGGCAGGCGGCGCGTTCGATTCTGGCCACCGGTGCAGCATCCGGGTCGGCGCGCACATCGAGCGGCTCGTCCCGCCAGCCGCGCAACAGGCCGGCATCGCGCAATCGCAGTGCGCAATCATGCAGCAGTGCCGAGCGCCGCGCCGCATCGAGCTCATCGTCGAGCAGCACCAGGCGATAGTCGGTCAACGCGAAATGCGGCGTTTCCGCAGCGAGAAAGCTTGCCACTTCGGGGCTGGCCACACCGACCTCGCTACCTGCGATCACCACCGGCAGCCAGTCGTGCGGCGGTGGCTGCTGTGCCCGCACGAGCAGGCGCGCCTGCATCTGCCGCAGTTGATCCGGATCGATCAACCGCGCTCCTCGGGCCGCATGTGCGGAAACAGGATCACGTCGCGGATGCTCGGTGCGTCCGTCAGCAGCATGATGAAGCGGTCAACGCCGACGCCGCAGCCGGCGGCCGGCGGCATGCCGTATTCGAGCGCGCGGATGTAGTCGGCGTCGTAATACATCGCCTCTTCGTCACCGGCCTGGCGCGCCTTGACCTGCTCGGCAAAGCGAGCGGCCTGGTCTTCGGGGTCGTTCAGTTCGGAGAAACCGTTGGCCATCTCGCGGCCGGCGATGAACAGTTCGAAGCGCTCGGTGACTCCAGGTCGGGTGTCCGAGGCGCGGGCCAGTGGCGAAACCTCAATCGGGTAATCGATGATGTAGGTTGGCTGCGCCAGCTTCGACTCGGCGACTTCCTCGAACAGCGCCAGCTGCAGCGCACCGAGACCGGCTTCTTCGGCATGCGTGCTGCCCATCGTGCGCAGCGTGGTGTGCAGGAAATCACGGTCAGCCAGCTGCGCCTCTGAATAGCGCGCCATGTGCGCGCGGATCGCCTCGACGATGGTCAGCCGCGCGAACGGCTTGCCGAGATCGATCGTCTCGCCCTGATAAGTGAGCACCGCCGAGCCGGTGGCGCGCACCGCCGTCTCGCGCAACAGCTGCTCGGTGAAGTCCATCATCCAGCGCACCTCGTGGTACGCGGCGTAGAACTCCATCATCGTGAACTCGGGGTTGTGTCGCGGGCTCAGACCTTCGTTGCGGAAGTTGCGGTTGATCTCGAACACCCGCTCGAAGCCGCCGACCACCAGCCGCTTCAGGAACAGCTCCGGCGCAATGCGCAGGAACATGTCGATGTCGAGCGCGTTGTGGTGGGTGACGAATGGCTTGGCCGCTGCGCCGCCGGGAATGATCTGCAGCATCGGTGTTTCGACCTCGAGGAAACCCTGCTCGACCATGAAGGCGCGCATGGCGGCGATCGCCTTGCTGCGAATCATGAACGCCTGTCGTGTCTCCTCGTTGATCATCAGATCGACGTAGCGCTGGCGGTAGCGCAGCTCGCGGTCTTCCAGCCCGTGGAACTTGTCGGGCAACGGCCGCAGCGACTTGGCGAGCAGCCTCAGCTCGCAGCAGCGGATCGATAGCTCGCCTTTCTGCGTCTTGAAGATCAACCCTTCGGCGGCGACGATGTCGCCGATATCCCAGTGCTTGAACGCTTCGTAAGCCTCGGCGCCGACGTCCTCGGGCGTGACGTAGTACTGGATGCGGCCCGACCCGTCAGCGACGGTGGCGAAGCTCGCCTTGCCCATCACCCGCTTGAGCATCATCCGGCCAGCCAGCTTCACCTCGACGTTCGCCTGGGCCAGCGCCTCACGGTCTAGCGCGCCGTACTTCGCCTGCAGATCCCCCGCGTGGTGCGTGCGTGTGAAGTCGTTGGGGAACGCCGGGCCCGCAGCGCGCAGCCTGGCCAGCTTGGCGCGCCGCTCGGCGATGATCTGGTTTTCTTCCTGCGGAGCAGGCCGGACAGGCTCGTTCATCTCGATCTCGCCTCGGTCAGGTATCGCGCACGTCGGCGATCGGGCTGGCGCCGAAATCCGGCCCGGCAAGATAGGCCAGCACGCGTGCGGCGGCTGCGTCGCTGCTGGCGAGCTGTCCGGCCGCCTTCATTTCCTTGAAGTGCGGCTGGTCCGGAAAACCGTCGGCGTCGGCCGCGCGCAGCTGCGACTGCATGTCGGTATCGATGACGCCCGGTGCCAGCGATACGATCTTGGCGCCGTTGGGCCGTCGCGACTCGTCCTCGGCCAGCACGCGCGACAGTTGATCGAGGCCGGCTTTCGTCGCGCAGTAGGCGGACCAGCCGGCGATCGCGCGCCGGCCAGCCCCCGAGGAAATGTTCAGCACCCGGCGCGAGGCTTGCCACGGCTCGGTCGCTCGCAGGAAGGCTGCGGTCAGCAGGGCTGGCGCTTCGAGCCCGACCCGAAACACGGCGGCGGTCGTTTCCGCATCGGCATCCTGCAGCGGGCCGACGCGGCCAAGCAATCCGGCGTTGTTGATCAGCGTCGCCGCGCTGAACGTCGAGCCGGCGTGCCGCCGCAACCACGCCTCCAGCCGCGCTGCGGCGCCGATGCCATGCGCCAGGTCGAGCGCCCATTGCTCGAGCTGCGTGCCACGCGACTCGGCGCGTTTCTGCAGGCCGTCATCCGGCTGACGGGAGATGGTCAGCAGTGCCCGGTCGGCGGCAAGCAATTGCTCGGCCAATGCGCGGCCAAGACCACGGGAAGCGCCGGTCAGAATAAACAGGTCCATCGTCATCAGGCCGCGTGCGCGGCACTCCAGTCGGAAGAAGGGTTGATCTTGAGGTGAGCAGCTTGGCGCGCGCCCGTCTGGTCCGCGCCGACGTTACACGCCTTGTTTGAGGCTCGCCTCGATGAAATCGTCAAGATCGCCATCGAGCACGGCCTGCGTGTTGCCGACCTCCACATTGGTACGCAAGTCCTTGATGCGCGACTGGTCGAGCACATAGCTGCGGATCTGGTGGCCCCAGCCGATGTCGGTCTTGGCATCCTCCAGCTTCTGCTGTTCGGCCAGGCGCTGGCGCATCTCGAGCTCAAACAGCTTCGATTTGAGCATCGCCATTGCCTCGGCGCGGTTGCGGTGCTGGCTGCGGTCGTTCTGGCTCTGCACGACGATGTTGGTCGGCAGGTGCGTGATGCGCACCGCGGATTCGGGCTTGTTCACGTGCTGGCCGCCGGCGCCGGAGGCGCGGTAGGTGTCGATGCGCAGGTCGGCCGGGTTGATCTCGATCTCGATCGACTCGTCCACTTCGGGGAAGACGAAGACGCTCGCGAACGAGGTGTGCCGGCGGGCGTTCGCGTCGAAGGGCGACTTGC
>JBFINI010000396.1:0-3393 GCA_041611275.1 Burkholderiaceae bacterium | reverse complement strand
GCTGCCGCGCGCCGCCAGCGCCTGCCTGACCAGGTGCGTGTACTGCAGCACGTCCACCGACACGGGGTCGTAGAGGCGCTGGTGCAGGATGCTGCTTTCGCCGGCGCGCAACTCACCGCGGATGATCAGCGATTCACGAAACCGGCTCTCGGTCAGCAGCAGGCCGCGGTGATCGAAGGCAAAAGTCTCGCCACCCGCACCGACCGGCGAGTCAGCGAACAACTGCGAAAACCGCGCCGCCGCCGGCTTGCCGATATCCAGCACGGCGATCACATCGCCGGCGTCGTTGCGCACCGGCGCCGAGATCCAGATCTTCGGCGTATCGTCTGCCGAGCCGACGCCGACCCGCTCGGCCTCCCGCCGCGTCCCCGCAAACTGTGTCCGGCCGTTGAATGTCGGCGCAAACGCCGCGCGCAGCGACGGCTCAATCTGCAGCACGCAGCGGCCAGAATCACGGGCAGCGATCACCTGGCCGGAGGAGCCGATTACATTGACTGCGGCCGCCAGATCTTCGCTGCGCAGCGTGTCGATGACTTGCACGAGGCGCTCGCCCAGGGCCCCGGCACAAGCCCCGCGCAGCGCCGCCTCGCCCTGTGCGCCTGCGGCGAGCAGTCGCTCGACCGTGTCGACCACGCGCGGATCGCGCGCCCATCGCTGCACGTTCAGCTTCTTCTCGCCGATCCAGGTTTCGACGGCGAGCACTTCGCTGGCCACCATCGACCTGAGATTGCCCGCCGCCAGTTCGATCAGCGCCCCGCGCACGCCTGCGTAGACCCAGGCGCTGACGCTGGTCACCAGCGCCAGGCTGGTCGCGATCGCCGCCGGATAGCGACGCGCCAGTACTCCCGCGCGCGTCAGCCAGTCCGAGGCCATCTATGCCGGCGCTCAGGCCGGCATCCGGGTGACGATGCTCGCCACCGACAGCGACAGTCGCTTGACGCAGTCGATGTGCAAGAACTCATTCGGTCCATGCGCGTTGGACTGCGGGCCCAGTACGCCGGTGATCAGGAACTGCGCACGCGGGAATTTCTCGCCGAGCATGTTCATGAACGGAATCGTGCCGCCTTCGCCCATCCATGCTGCGTCGCGTCCGAACGCAAGGCGCGAAGCCTCATCGGCAGCGCGCGCCAGCCAGGGCGCCGTGGCCGGCGCGTTCCACCCGGTCGCGCCGCAATCGGCTTCGAAGGTCACCCGCGCGTTGTACGGAGGGCGGTCCTCGAGCAACCGCTTGAGCGTCGTTGTCGCCTGCTGGCCATCGACAGTCGGCGGCAGGCGCAAGCTGAGCTTGAAGGTGGTCTTCGGGCGCAGCACATTGCCTGCCGAGTCGACGCCCGGGAAGCCAGCGGCGCCGGTTACCGAAAGCGCTGGCCGCCAGGTGCGGCTCAGGATCGCGTCGAACGGATCGGTGGTGGTCGGCATCGCGTGCGCCTGCCCGCCCTCACCGTGCGAACAGCCGACCCATGGAAACTGTTGCCAGACCTGTTCGCCGAGAATCTTGCCAGCCGCGCGCGACTGAGCCAGTCGCTCGGCGGGAATCTCGGCATGAAAGACATCTGCCAGCACGCGGCCGGTCGCTGGATCGTCGATGCGATTGAGCAGCTGGCGGGCAATGCGCATCGAGCTGGGCACGATGCCGCTGGCGTTGCCGGAGTGCACGCCTTCGGTCAGCACTTCGACGGTCAGCTTGCCGCCGATGAGGCCGCGCAGCGAGGTGGTGATCCACAGCTGCTCGTAGTTGCCGCAGCCGGAGTCCAGCCCGGCGACCAGTCCGACATCACCCAGCCGGGGCGCCAGCAGCTCAAGATAGGCCGGCAGATCGGGGCTGCCGGACTCCTCACAGGTCTCGATGATGCCGACGCAGCGCGGCCGCGCCATCGCCCGCGCATCGAGCGCGGCGATGACCGTCAGCGCAGCGTAGATCGCATAGCCGTCATCGGCGGCACCGCGGCCGTACAGCTTGCCCTCGTCGATCACCGGCTGCCACGGGCCGAAGCCGGTGCGCCAGCCTTCCATTTCGGGCTGCTTGTCCAGATGGCCGTAGAAGAGAACGGTGCGCTCGTTGCCTAGCCCCGTTGACGCCGGCACATCGAAGAACAGGCAGGGCGTGCGGCCTTCCAACGCCAAGATTTCGAGCTTCATGCCCTCGATGCGCTGCGCCGCCGCCCAATCGTGCGCATTGGCCACCACCGTGCGCAAATGACCGTGCGCGTCCCAACTGGCATCGAAGGCCGGCGATTTGGCCGGCACCCTGACGTAATCGGCCAGCAGCGGGATCAATTCCTCGTCCCAACGACCGGCCAACAACGGGCGCAGTTCGGCAAGGTTCATGGCCACTCCATTCGAACCATGGCGTTGCCGCTTGCAGCAACGTGCGGTCTCGTCACTGTTTGGGCGCCGCCTCGGCAATGAAAATTTCGACGCGGCGATTCTGCGCCCGACCGGCATCCGTGTCATTGCTGGCGATCGGTTCGCGCTCGCCGCGACCCGCGGTGCCGATCCGCGTCGCAGCGACGCCACGACCGACCAGGTAATCCCGTGTGCTGGCGGCGCGCGCGACCGACAGCGGATCATTGACCGAATCCGGGCCGGTCGAATCGGTATGACCAATGATCTCGATCGTCGTCACCGCGTGCGAGTTCATTTCGCTGGCGAAACGATCGAGCACGGTACGCAACGCCGGTTTGACATCGGCACGACCGGTGTCGAAGCCGGCATCGGCCGGGATGTTGACCTTCAGTCGGTTGTCACCGGTCTGGCTGACGCCGATGCCGGTGCCTTGCGAGGCCGCCTCCATCTTGGCCTTTTGCTCTTCCATGCGCTTGCTCCAAACGTAGCCGCCCAGCGCGCCGACGCCGGCGCCGATCGCAGCGCCGGTGGCCGCGCTACGACCACGATTACCGCCCGCCGTCGCGGCGCCGATCACCGCGCCAGCAGCCGCACCGACGCCGGCGCCGGTGGCTGTGCCGCGCTGAGTTTCGGACATGTTGGCGCAGCCGGCGCCGAAGGCGGCAATCGCGCCAATGACCGTCGTACGAATCAGGTTTTGCATCTTGGTTTCCTCCAGTGAGTTAACAAAAGTCCTGACGAATCAACGCCAGCCGGACCGACCTGGCCTCGCGTGATGAGGCGACTGTGCGATCAACCGATCGGTTTACCGGCCGGCGTGCATCGCGGAAAAACCGGCACTGCCGGGCCACAACGTCTCGCCGCGCCTCAACGGAGGAACAGCGCCGTTTCCCGGCCCAGCAGGGCGGTCAGTTGAGCGGCCAGTTCCGCCGCGGCGGCGCGATCGGCCAACATGCCGACCAGCACACGATGCAGGACCCCGTCGCGTTCGACTCGCGCCAACCGCGCCTCGGCCGGCAGACCTTCGCCCTGACTGGTTGCCAGCAG
>JBFINI010000395.1:0-3400 GCA_041611275.1 Burkholderiaceae bacterium | reverse complement strand
TTCGGCGCGTCTCCGGGCGCGAGCGCGTTCAGCTTCTCTGCGAGCTCGACGTAGGGACCGTAGGGGAGCACCTGGAAGCAGGTGTGCGCGAAGCGCTTCGCCTGCTCCTCGACCGCGGCGACCACCTTCGGGTGGTTGTGACCGACGTTCAGCACCGCGATTCCACCGGCGAAATCGATGTAGCGGTTGCCCTCGACGTCCCAGACCTCGGCATTCTCGCCGCGCTCGGCAAACAACTGATGCATGATGCCGACGCCCGGCGCCACCGCCGCCATTCGCCGCGCCCACAGTTCGGAATTCTTGGCCATCACTCGACTCTCCTTGAGTTCAACGATATCCGGTGCGCACCCGCCCCGCCCCTTCAGTGGGCGCGGCGCTTCGCGTGCGCCAGCGCATGAACACGATCGAAGCGCACTGTGACCTGCGCTTCGTGAAAATCATCAAACGACTGGCGCAGGCGCATGCCCGGCCAGCGGTACTCGGCGCTGCGGCTGCGCGTGCCGTACACGGCCGTGTACAACGTTCCGAAGCCCTGCTCGAGCGCGGTTGAATACAGCGGCGGCCGCAAAAAAGACTCGACCAGCGCAACCGCGTCGAAGTTCGGCTGCGCCAGCCGCTTGAGCAGGTAGTCCTCGCGCTCCAGCGTCGAGGTTGCTCTTGCATGCTCGCGCCACTCGGGCTCGTCCTGGTGATTGGTCGACACCGCATCGGGCCGCGCCTGCGGTGGCCGGTCCGGCGCCAGATAAACGGTGACATAGCGACCGGCCGAATCGGCGACAGTGACGTTGTACGACATGTGCACGGGAATCCGCATCAGCACCTCGGCGGCCTGCTGCGTGCTGCTGCACACTTCGAGCACGTAGCGCAGGACCAGCGGCACGCCAAAGCCCTGGCCGACCGCGCGGCGGCCGCCAAAACTGAGCGACACCGCCAGCCCGTCTTCGTTGATGCCGTCGAGCACACCCCACAGACAGTCGCTCATCGCAATCACCGGCCTGCACCACGCGGTCTTGACGATCGCCCCTTCGATCAGCTTCGGGCTGTAGTCGTAGTTGCGCACCAGCACCGGCTCGACGCCGTTGACGACCGCCTGCGAGCAGGCAGTCAGGTACGGCGGCGGGTTGTACATCGACAGGAAACGCGCCGCCGTGTCGCCGCCGCCGGCCAGTTCCACCAGCGTCTCGTAGGTCGGCACCAATTCCGGCATGTGCTGGCGCAGCGCCCGCAGGCAGGTCAGGTAGTACGGCGCATCGAGCCGTGGCGGTGTCGTGAACCAGCGCTCGTAAGCGGGCCAGTGGCGTTCGAACAACTGCTGCCATTTCGGTCCCGGCTGATCCTCTTCGATGGCGTCGAACGGCAAGTCCATGAAGGCGCAGCGAATCGTTGATGCGGCCGGCGCTCAGAGGATCTTGAACGCGCCGGGCTGCGGCGCCTCCTCGACCTTCGCCGGTGCGAGCGGCTTGCCCTCGTAGCTGCCGACAATGCCCTTGATCCAGTGCTTGGCGCGCTCGGTGAGCTGGAAATTCTCGTCCATCGCACGACCGCGCAGCGTCAGGATGCCGAGGTCGGCGCCTTCGTAGCGGTAATCGCCCGGTCGCGTGATGCGCAGGAAGAACGCCTCCTTCTCCGTTTCGACGGCACGCCGGTGGTAATCGAAGCGGCCGTACGCGATCGCGCCGTCATCGTTCATGGTCCAGATGCCGGAATCCGGCGCCTTGGTGACGATGTCGACGCTGTCGGGAACGTGCTTGATGACGAGCTGACTCCAGTGATCGATGAACTCGGGGTCGGCCCAGCGCGCGTTCAGTGCCTTGACGTCGATGTCGAAGTCTTGCCCCGAGAACTCGAGCAGATGAAACAGGAACAGCGGCGCGTCGGCATGCGCGAAGGTGGCGTGGTTGGTCATCGAGCTGGCGCCGGTCACACGCGGATTCAGCTCGCCGAGGTAGACCTCGCCGCTGTCCTTGTCGATCAGGAAATCCAGATCGAAATAGCCGCGGTAACCCTCCTTGCCAAGCTGGTTGCCGAACTTGAAGGCGTAATCGCGCGCCAGAAGCCGCACGTCCTCCTTGAAGGCGCCGAAAAACACCTCGTTGCCGCACCAGCCGCCCTTGTACGGCGTCAGTTCCTTGTGGCCGACGATCTCGGTGAGCAGCGGGCCGACGATCGTGCCGCAACGCGTGACGCAGGCCTCGAGCGTCGCGCCGCGGCAGTTGATCCGCTTCATGATCTTGACTTCGGGGTCGGGCACGATCTGGCGTTCGTACTTCTTCCAGTCCGCCTCGTTGGCGATGAAGAAAGTCGTGTGGCCGGAGTCGCCAAAGGCGGTCTGGATCACGATGTCGTCGCTGAGCTTGTGCTCGGCGCAGATCTTCTTCAGGTGCGCATAGCTCTCCACCTTCGACAGCGCGTTCGGCACGCTCGGAACGCCAGCCTTGTTGCCGATGCGCACGGTTTCCATCTTGTTGTCGCAGCGGCTGCGCAGCGACGCTTTCGGAAACCAGATCTCGACGCCAAGCTCCTCGCACAGCTCCTCGGTGCGCTCGTCGAACATCAGGAAGGTCGCCACCGGTCGTGCGCCGCGGCGGCGGATCCAGTCGATCACCTCCTTGTGCTCGAGCAGGTAATTGTTGATGTCCTCGATGCTCTGGAATTCGGCATGCGGCGCCTCGCTCGGACAGAACACATTCGGATGCTTGCCGTCAAAGCAGTCGATGTAGCAGATGTACTTGAAGTGGCGCACCCACTCGTCGATGCTCAGCAGATTGAAGTTGGTCGCACTGATGAAGTAGATATTGCGCTCGTTGCGGTGGAAGTAGCGGCGCACGTCCGAGATCGTGGTGATCGTTTTCATCGTTGTCCTCCTTTGGCGGTGGGCCGCGATCTAGGCGGCGGCGCGAACGGCGGCCGGCCTCGGCTTGCGCTCGGACGGCGCCACTGTTTCCAGTGCCTCCTTGCGGAACACCTTGAAGCCGAGCTCGGGCCGGTAACCGTGGATCTCGCGCGTATCGAGCGCCTCCATGAATTCCAGGATGTCGGCGTCGATCACTTGCCCCGGCACGAGAATCGGGAAGCCCGGCGGATACGGAATCACGAACATCGCCGAGACGACCTCGCCGCCCGCCGAAACGGCCTTCTTGACCTCGGGCAGCGTGATGTAGTCGCATAGCTTGTCTTCGTAGGCCATGAAGAAGGCGCGGCGCAGGTCGCCCTCGCGCGTGAGTTCCGAGGCGCCATCGCGGAAGAACGCGTGAAAGTGGCTGAAATCGGGCAGCGGCGGCAGGTCCTCGGTCAGCGATTTCACGTGCCGGTCGTGGATGCGACGCTCGATCGGGCTCATGTCCTCGAGCCGCGCGTCGAGTTCGTGCGCGATCTTCACCAGCACCTCGATCAGGTAGGC
>JBFINI010000394.1:0-3405 GCA_041611275.1 Burkholderiaceae bacterium | reverse complement strand
TTGCCGAATCCTGCCGGCCCGCTCAACAGCAGGACTTCGGTCGCTCGACCCGCGCGCAGGCCTTCGACGGCCCGTCGGAACTGCGCAACTTCATCATCGCGGTCGACTAGGCCCCGGGGTTGCGGGGCGGCCACGTGCGCGGCCGACGCTTCCGCCGCACCGGCGCCGGATTCGTCGCCCCTGACCTCCCGCGGCAGATCCAGTTCACGGCGAGCAGCCTCCAGGACGACCGAAGGCGGCAGGCCCAGTTCGCGTTTGAAGATGCGGCAGCACTGCTCGTACTGGGTGCGCGCCTCGCGCTTGCGCCCGAGCGCGGCCAGGCACTGCATCACTGCGATGTGGCCATGCTCGTTCAAGGGATTGCGCGCGACCAGGGCGCGGGCATGGACCAGCGCTTCTTTTGCGCTGCTGCCGAGCCGCTCGACCAGGGCAGTGAGAATCTGCTCATGGACTCGGCCTGTCGACTCGCGCTCCGCAACGCACCATTCGTAATAGCGGTAGCAACCCGGCAGTTCGAGCCCGTTGAGGAACTCGCCCCGGAACAGCGCGGCCGCTTCCTGCAATGCTGCAAGCGGGGCCGAGCCGATGTCGCGCCGGGTCAGCGCGGACAGATGCTCAAGATCGGTGCCAACCGCCTGGCCACGCAACTCGATCGACTCGCGGTCGGCGTGAATGACGGAAGTTCCCCGTTGATCGAGGACCCGGCGTAGCTGGGTCAGGCTCCAGCGCAACGCCGCACGCGGATCCTCGGCATCCTCCCAGAACAGACCACACAGCTCCGAACGCAGGTGCCGGCGGGCGTTCGCCGCCAGATACGCCAGCAGGGCACGCGTCTTCCTGGACGCCGGCAGCGGACACGGCACCTCCTTTCGGCACACCTGTAGCTCGCCCAGCAAGCGGATCTGCAGGGCCTTGTCCCGGCTTCCCGGTGGCGCGGACGTCAAGACTGGTCGTGCTCCTTATGACGGGCTCATTCGCGGGTTCAAACGCTGGTACCAACGCTGCCCTGCCAAAGTGGCATCGCCAGCACAGGGTAACAGGCACTCGGAGACCGCACTGATCCGGGTAACGACTTGAACGACGAAAGGAGATGACCATGACTTCTGCACCCTTCAATCCGCAGCTGTACAAACAGACCACGCACCAGCAGTGGCAGAACGCCGCCAAGGCCTGGAACGACTGGGGCCCGACGCTGCGCGAATGGCTCGGCCCGGCCACGGAGACGATGCTCGACCTGGCCGAGGTCCGTACCGGCGCGCGCGTGCTCGATGTCGCCGCCGGCGCCGGCGATCAGAGCCTGCAGGCCGCCGGCCGTGTCGGCGCTGATGGCTACGTCCTCGCCACCGACATCTCGTCCAACATCCTCGCCTACGCCGCGGCCGCGGCGCGCGCCGACGGCTGCGACCAGATTGAGGTCGGCGTCATGGATGGCGAGGACATCCAGGTCGAGCCCGGGAGCTTCGACGCCGCCATCTCGCGCGTCGGCCTGATCTATTTCCCCGACCAGCACAAGGCGCTGGCGGGAATCCGCAAGGCGCTGAAACCGGGTGGCCGCTTTGCGGCGATCGTCTACTCGACGCCGCAGAACAACGCCTTCTTCTCACTGCCGGTTTCGATCATCCGCGAGCGCGCCAAGTTGCCGCCGCCGGCTGACGGCCAGCCGGGACCATTCAGCCTCGGCAGTCCCGGCACGCTCAAACGCCTGCTCGCCGAGGCCGGCTTCAGCGAAGTGACCGAGCGCGTGGTCGCGGCGCCGTTGCGGCTGCGCTCGGCTGCGGAATGCGTGCGATTCGAACGCGAATCGTTCGGCGCGCTGCATCAGATGCTCGGTGCACTCGACGCTGACGAACAATCTCGCGCCTGGGACGACATCGCGCAGGCGCTCAAGCGCTTCGAAGACGCCGACGGATTCACCGGTCCCTGCGAACTGGTCATCGCCGCCGGCCGACGCGAACACTGACCTGCCGAGATCAACAAATGAGGAAGAACCGATGACCGACAAGATTGCAGTGATTCAAAAACCGCCGGTCCTGCTGAACCTGCAGGCGACGATCGAACGCGCGGTCCAAAGCATCGCCGAGGTGGCCAGGCAGGGCGCAAAACTGGCCGTCTTCCCCGAGGCCTATCTGCCCGGCTACCCGACCTGGGTCTGGCGGCTGAAGCCCGGCGGCGACATGGCGCTTTCAGGCGCGATCCACGAGCGGCTGCGCAGCAATGCGGTCGACATCGACGGCGGCGGCCTGGCACCCATCACCGAGGCCGCCGCCGAACACGGCATCACCATCGTCTGCGGCATGAACGAGATCGACCGCCGCTACAGCGGCAGCACGCTGTTCAACACGGTGGTCGTCATCGGGCCGGACGGCAAGCTGCTCAACCGCCATCGCAAGCTGCTGCCGACCAACCCGGAAAGGATGGTCTGGGGCCGCGGCGACGCCAGCGGATTGCGCGTGGTCGACACGCCGGTCGGCCGCATCGGCTGCCTGCTGTGCTGGGAGAACTACATGCCGCTGGCGCGCTATGCGCTGTATGCGCAGAACATCGAGGTGCTCGTTGCGCCGACCTGGGACTGTGGCGACGGCTGGCAGGCGACGATGCGGCACATCGCCCGTGAAGGCGGCTGCTGGGTGGTTAGCCTGGCCACGGCGCTGCATGCGGGCGACGTGCCGCAGGATTTCCCGGAGCGCGACAAGCTTTTCCCCAACAAGGACGAGTGGCTGTGCGATGGTGACGCGGTGGTCTACGAGCCGTTCGGCGGCCCGTTGGCCGGCCCGCTGCACCGCAAGCCGGACGTGCTTTACGCCGAGATCGACGCCGCGCGCGCTGCGCGTGCGCGCCGTTCGCTCGACGTGGCGGGTCACTACGCGCGGCCCGACATCTTCAGCCTGACGGTCAATCGCGCGGTCATGCCGCCGGTGGCGTTTTCAGACTGAGAACGCCCAAACGTGAAAGTCGATCAAGGAGAAACGAGATGACGAACAGTACCTACAAGGGCAGTTGCCTCTGCGGTGCAGTTGAGATTGCCGTGACCGGCAAACCGGAAGTGATGGGCTATTGCCACTGCAATTCCTGCCGCACCTGGGGCGCCGCTCCGATCAGCGCCTTCACGCTGTGGCAGCCGGACAGCGTGCAGGTGACCAAAGGCGAGGAGAACATCGGCAGCTTCCAGTTCACGGACCGCAGCCAGCGCAAGTTCTGCCGCAAATGCAGCGGCCGCCTCATGACGGCGCATCCGCAGATGAAACTGACCGAGGTCTACGCCTCCGTGCTGCCCGAGTTTGCATTCCACCCCGGCCTGCACGTTTTCTACGGCGAAAAAGTGCTGTCGATGCACGACGGCCTGCCCAAGTTCGACGACGTGCCCAAGGAAGCAGGCGGTTCGGGCAAGACGCTGCCCGAGTAGTG
>JBFINI010000393.1:0-3441 GCA_041611275.1 Burkholderiaceae bacterium | reverse complement strand
CCTGAAGCGGCAGGCGGGCATCCTCGACAATTGCCAGGCGCACGTGCTGGTCACGGTGGCCGAGGCCAAGCCGCTGGCACGGCTGATCAAGCCGCTGGCGCCGACCCTGCAGGCAGTGCTGACGGCACAAGAGCTAGGCGATGAAACGGCGGCGACGCCGGTCGAGCGCGAGCCCGACGATCTGGCACTGCTGCAGTACACCTCCGGCAGCACCGGCAGCCCGAAGGGCGTGATGCTGACGCACGCGCAGCTGCTCGCCAACCTGCGCGCGATGGGACGTGCGGTCAATGCCGGTCCGACCGAAGTTTTTGTTTCCTGGTTGCCCCTGTATCACGACATGGGACTGATCGGTGCCTGGATGGGCAGCCTGTACTACGGCATGAAGCTGGTGCTGTTCTCGCCGCTCTCTTTCCTGGCGCAGCCGGCGCGCTGGCTGCGTGCGATCGCCGAGCATCGCGGCACGATCTCGGCCGCGCCGAATTTCGCCTACGAGATCTGCGCCTCGCGCATCGATGACGGTGATCTGGCCGGACTCGATCTGTCGAGCTGGCGCTGGGCATTCAATGGTGCCGAGGCGGTCAATGCCGAGACGCTGACGCGTTTTGCCCGGCGGCTGGCGCCGTACGGCTTCGATGCGCGCGCGCTGACGCCCGTCTACGGCCTCGCCGAATGCGGGCTCGATCTCGCTTTTCCACCGGCCCAGCGCGGTCCACGCATTGACACCATCGATCGCGAGGCACTGATGCTGACCGGCCATGCGGAACCGGTGCCCGCCGATCACGCCCATGCGGTGGGCATCGTCGCCTGCGGGGCGGCGCTGCCGGGTTATGCGATCCGCATCGTCGATCGTGCGGGCCGCGAATTGCCCGCGCGGCAACAGGGACGCGTGCAGTTCAGCGGCCCGTCGGCCACCGCTGGCTACTTTCGCAACGCCGAGGCGACGGCGGCGCTGCTCGATGGCGACTGGCGCAATACCGGTGATCTCGGTTACCTGGCCGACGGTGAGCTGTTCGTCACCGGCCGTGACAAGGACCTGATCATCCGCGCCGGCCATAACCTGCATCCGGCCGAACTCGAGGCGGCGGTCGGCAATCTGCCGGGTATCCGCAAGGGCTGCGTCGGCGTGCTCGGCGTACCCGATGCGCGCGATGCGACCGAACGCGTGGTCGTCGTCGCCGAAACCCGCGAGACCGACGCTGAACGACAAAAGGAACTGCGCGTACGCATCCAGTCGCTGGCCGCCGAATTGATCGATGGTCCGGCCGACGATGTCGTGCTTGCGCCCCCCGGCGCGGTGCTGAAGACCTCGAGCGGCAAGCTGCGCCGGGCCGCAACGCGCGACGCCTACGTCGCCGGGCGGCTCGGTGCCGGCACCCATTCCGTGGGGTGGCAACTGGCGCGTCTGACGCTGCGCGGCAGCGCCTTACGCCTGCGGCGCGCGCTGGCGCGTGTCGGTCAGGCGGGTTTCGGCCTGTGGGCCTTGGCGGTCGGTACCCTGTTCGCCATGATCGGCTGGCCGGCGGCGCGCTTGGTGCGCGGAATAGAGCGGCGTCGGCGGGTGGCACGGCGGCTGGCCCGCCTGGGCCTGCGTCTGGCGGGCGTGCCGCTGACGGTGGTTGGCGAAGAACATCTGCCGAGCGCTGCGCACGTACTGGTGTGCAATCACGCCAGCTATGTCGATGCGGTGGTTCTCACCGCGCTGTTGCCGCCGCGTTATGCATTCGTCGCCAAGCGCGAGCTGCGCGAACACTGGCTGACAGGACGGCCGCTTGCCGCCCTCGGCACGCATTTCGTCGAGCGCATCGACACTGCGCGCAGCATCGAGGACACGCATGCGTTGTCGGCGCGGTTGGCCGCCGGCGAATCGCTGCTGCTGTTTCCCGAGGGGACCTTCAGTGACCGCGAAACGCTGCTGCCGTTGCACATGGGCGCCTTCGTGCTCGCGGCACAAGCCGATGTGCCGTTGGTGCCCGCGGTGCTCGGCGGTACGCGCAAGCTGCTGCCGGCCCACGCGCGGCTGCCGCGCCCGGCGGCAGTCAGTCTGCGCATCGCACCGCCGCTGACGGCGAGCGGGTTCAGCTGGAAGGACGCCGTGGCATTGCGCGAAGCGGCGCGCAGGCAGTTGCAGACCGCGTCGTGATGGCGGCCGTCGACGGTGATCAGGCCGACGTGGCCAGCGGGCGCGCGCTGGCGATCAGCAGCACGCCGACTGAAGCGAGCAGCAAGGCCGTCGCATGCAAGGCCGTGAACGGTTCGCCCAGCGCCCAGACGCCGATCAGGGTGGCACTGATCGGCAGTGCGACCGTGAACACGCCGGCATGATTGGCCGGCACCTGGCGCAGGCCGGTCATCCACAGCCACACCGCAAACAGGCTGGCGGCGAGTGAATAGAACACCAGCAGCAGCCAGTGCGCAGCGGCGAGCTGGGCCAGATCGAAATGCGCCAGCTGCCAAAGGCCGAACGGCGTCATCAGCACCAGCCCCCACAGATTGATCAGCGCCGAGACGCGCAGGGGGCTGCGCACGCGGGCCAGTCGCTTACCGATCAGTACGTATGACGCTTCGCAGATGACTGCACCGAACAGCAGCGCATTGCCGAGCAGGGTGGCGCCAACGGTGCCGTCCTCGTTCGGTCGTGCGAACTGCAGCAGCGTGATGCCGATCACCGCGGCGGCAATCGCAGCCAGCGCGCGCGTTGACAGATGTTCGCCGAGAAACAGCCGTGAGCCGGCGGCCACCACCGCCGGCAGCGAGGCCATGATGACGCCGGCGGCGGTGGCGGTCGACAGGCTGACCCCGGCCAGCATGCAGATCGAGAACAGGAAGTTGCCGAGGAACGACATCCCGAACAGCAGCAGCCGCTCGCGCGACGACAAGGGTGCTTCGTCGGGGCGCGAGCGCGTCCACGGCAGCATCGCCACCGCGGCAATGCCGAACCGCAGGAAAGCCAACGCAAAAAGCGGAATCGCCGCCACCAACGGCTTGGACAGCGCTACGTAGCTTCCGACGAGCGTCATCGACGCGACGAGCATGCCGTAGGCGAGCCAGGGCCGGACGTTCGACGGCGTGGACATGGCCGGCGACGATACCGGACCCCAACTTTCGGCCGAGGCGGCCGTCCCCTGCCTCGGGGCGGTCGTGCGCCGGGCGCGACAGGCGCAGCCGGGCAACTGGCTTTTTTTCGCTACTCAGTGGATCGATCGCCGCCGTCGATGAGAAACTCGGCCGTACAGTCCCGCGTGTCGGCCTTGTTTGCCGCGACTTCGGCGGCAGTTCTGCTCGCCTAACGGTTTGCCGCAATTGGCCCTTCAGTTCTCCCTGCCGAAAGATGCCGCGCAACGCATCGCGCGGCGCTTCTATCTGACCGCCGGCTTCATCCTGATCGCTGCCGCGACGGTCGCCGGCGCTCTGGCGGTCGCGGGCCGCGAGCGGATGTTCTTG
>JBFINI010000392.1:0-3448 GCA_041611275.1 Burkholderiaceae bacterium | reverse complement strand
GCGCTGTCGCACCAGACGGTGCGCAACATGTGGCAAAACCTCGGCTTCGCCTTCGTCTACAACGGGCTCGGCGTGCCGATCGCCGCAGGCGTGCTGTATCCGGTGTTCGGGCTGCTGCTGTCGCCGCTGATCGCCGCGCTGGCGATGAGCCTCAGTTCCGTGTCGGTCGTCGGCAACGCGCTGCGGCTCAATTGGGCGCGCGAATAGTTGACCGCGGCGATGGCAGCGGAGAACTTGGGGCGCAAATGCCGGTCGCAGAAGGATGCGGCGGTAGTGACTCGCGACGGCCACTAGGGTTGCGCGAAGCGCGGCCGTCGCGCAATCGCATCGGCATCGGCCAATTCTTCTTAGCCGGCAAAGGATGGTGACTCGTTTCTTCGGCAGACGACTGACGGCGGCGTGGCGCCTGTTCTGGCGCTGCGTGGCCGGGCTGCTCGTGTTCGCCCAGGTCGCGGCCGCCGCCGACTTGTGCGTGTCGATTGGCGGCGAAGCTGCGTCGGACCAGCCGCAGATCGCCAGTGGCTACGCGGCGGGAGTCGCGAGCGCCGATTGCGTCACCGATGTCCCGGCACCCGATCAGGCTCCTGTCACCGACCCCGGCAACGTGATTTCCGCGATGCTAGGCCCGCCGCCGGCGACCAGCTGGCGGTCGCCGCTGCTGTCGCTGTCGCCGGCACGCCGATGGCATGACGTCGCGCCGGCGCACCGCGTTTCGCCGACCCTGCTGTTTCTCAACCTGCGACTCTGATCCGACGGCTGCTTCAGCGGCCTACCGCACGCCCTGCCGCCTTCGCGGCAGAACGGCGGCAGGATGGACCGCATCCTGACCTGCGTGCCGCCAAGGCACGCGAAAGCATCGAACGGCAGTCGGAGATCCAAACCATGCCCCCAACCCTCAAGGCGACGATCGCTGGCTCGACGGCCGTGCTGGCGCTGCTTGCCCTTTATTTCGGCCTGCTGACGCTGGTGTCGGACTGGCAGTTCACGCGCGAGCAGTTCGCCGAGTTCTGGCCCTACGTCCTCACGCTGGCCGGCGGCTTCGGCGCGCAGATCGCGCTTTATTCTTATCTGCGCCATCTCGTGAGCGGCGCGCAAGCGCACGGCAAGGTCGTCGCCGCCTCCGGCACCGCCTCGACCGCCGCGATGGTGTCGTGCTGCACGCACTACCTGGTCAACCTGCTGCCGATCCTCGGCGCCACCGGCTTGGCGGCGCTGGTCGCGCAGTACCAGGTCGAACTGTTCTGGGTCGGCATCGCGTTCAACGCCGCCGGCATCGTCTACATCGGCACGAAAGTCGCCTCAGCCTCCAAGGAGCACGCCAAATGTCTCGCCGCCACATGACATTGACCGGATTCGTCTTCGCCGCGCTGATCGCGGTTTCCGCAGCCACCGCCGCGGCGGACTTCAAGGAGATCTCGACACAGAGCGGCGGGGTCACCGTGCGCGCCAAGCCGGCCGCCCTCGCCGGGGACGCCAAAGCCTGGACCTTCGAGATCCGCCTCGATACGCACAGCCAGGACCTGTCGGACGATCTGGTCCGCGCCTCGGTGCTGGTCGACGAGGCCGGCAAGCAGTACGCCGCGCTGGGCTGGGACGGCATGCCGCCCGGAGGCCATCACCGCAAGGGCGTGCTGAGCTTCGCGCCGATCAAGCCGCCGCCGGTGGCGATCGAACTGCAGATTCAGCGCGCCGGCGAAGCGGCGCCGCGACGGTTCCGCTGGCCGTTGAAGTAGCGGCCCGACTGCCGAGCGTGCCAACCTCGCTGCAACGGCACAGTCGACGCAGCGCTGTATGTGCCACCTGATCCTGTTGCTGCCCGTCATCGCACTGCCGGTGTTCTGGCTGCTGCCGTCCGGCGATGCAGGCGTCGTGTACACCGCGGTGAATTCGGCGAGCGTCGGCATGTACTGGCTCATCCTGCAGTCGATGCGCGCGCCTGTGACCACGGACATCGAGGCATTGCTGCACCAGACCAGCACGGTGCTCAACGTCGACAGCCACAAAGCGTCGGTCTGGGTGGCCGGCGAACTCTGGTCGGCCGCAGCGGAGCCGGGTTCGCTGAGGGTCGGCGACTCCGTCGAGATCGTCGGCGCCGAGGGTCTCGTGCTGCAGGTCAGGAACGTCGACCGGCCGCACATCGCTGGCGCGAGTTCACCTTCGGCCGGCGCAACCGCTTAGTCGCAGCCGAAGGAAACGACCGATGTCGACCACTATCGACGTCACCTCGGTCAGCAGCACGCGCATTGCGGCACGCGCAACACGCTACCCGTGGTACGTGCGGATGATCCTGGCCGCGCAGCGACGCAAGTACGGACGCGAACTCGATCCGGCGCTGCTGTGGGGCCGCCTGCCGCGATCGTTGCTGGCGCTGACGCTGCTGTATCGCTCGCTTGATCGCGGCGCATCGCCGATCGCGCCGGCGCTGCGCGCGCTGCTGCAAGTGCGGGTCTCGCAGATCAACGGCTGCGAATTCTGCGTCGACCTGAACTCGGCCACCGCGCTCGAACGCGAGGTGGCGCACGAGCGGCTGACGGCGCTGGCCGATTTCGAGCACTCACCGCTGTTCGACGAGCGCGAAAGAGCGGCGCTGGCTTACGCCGAGGCGATGACCGACACACGGCGCGGCGTCGACGAGCCGCTGTTCGCGCGCCTGCGGCAAGTCTTCAGCGACGCGGAGATCGTCGAACTCACAGCGCTGCTCGCCTTCCAGAACCTGTCGAGCAAGTTCAACTCGGCGCTTGGCGTGCCGGCGCAGGGCTTCTGCGCGCGGCCGTCCGTCAAGGAGGATCCATGAAACGCCGACTTTCGCTACTCGCCATCGGCAACACGGCGAGCCTGTTCCTTGCCGCCACCTTCACGGTTTGCGTGCTGGTCGATCTCGCGTTCCCCTATCACGAGATCTTCGACTTCTGGCGCAGCCTGCTGCCCGGCTTTGCGCTGTATTCGTGGAAAGATTACGTCGCCGGACTGGCCGAAAGCTACCTGTACGGCTGGTACTTCGCGCTGATCTGGGTGCCGCTGTACAACTTCTTCGTCGCACGCGAGCCGGCCTGAGCCGGTCTCGCGGTCGCCAGCCCCCGCCTTGTGACGGCCAACCCGTGAGATATGCGAGACCGTCCGATCAGCCGATGGTGGAGAACATCGGGAACGTTTCGAGCAGCCACCACGCCATCCGGGTCAGCAGCCCGGTGATCATCGCCAGCCCCATCAGGATCATGCCGACGCCGGCGGCCACCTGCAGCCAGCGGCCGGTTCGCCGCATCGATGTCATCCGCTTCAGCAGCGCGCCGGTGAATGCGGCCGTCAGCAGGAAAGGAACGCCGAGGCCGAGCGAATACGCCGCGAGCAGCGTGATGCCGCTGGACATCGTCGCCGTCACCGCGCTCACGGTAAGGATCGCGCCGAGCACCGGACCGATGCACGGTGTCCAGCCGAAGGCGAACGCCAG
>JBFINI010000391.1:0-3462 GCA_041611275.1 Burkholderiaceae bacterium | reverse complement strand
CGCAGGTAGAACAGCGCAAAGCCGAAAGGCGGCGTCAGGAACGAGGTCTGCAGGTTCACGCCGATCATCAGGCCGAACCAGATCAGATCGATGCCCAGTTTCTGTGCCACCGGCGCGAGCAGTGGCAGGATGATGAAGGCGATCTCGAAGAAATCGATGAAGAAACCGAGAAGGAACACCAGCAGGTTCACGACGATGATGAAGCCCCACATCCCGCCGGGCACGAAAGTGAACAGGTGTTCGACCCACAGGTCGCCGTCGACGGCGCGGAAGGTCAGGGCGAAGATCGTCGAGCCGATCAGCACGAACATCACGAACACCGTGAGCCTGGACGAATAGTCCATCGCCTCGCGTAGGACCTTCAGGTTCAGGCGGCCGCGTGCCAGCGCCAGCGCCAGGGCGCCTACCGCGCCCATGGCGCCGCCTTCGGTC
This sequence comes from Burkholderiaceae bacterium, assembly GCA_041611275.1. Classification (GTDB taxonomy): domain Bacteria; phylum Pseudomonadota; class Gammaproteobacteria; order Burkholderiales; family Burkholderiaceae_F; genus JADJWR01. The sequence goes on along the minus strand of JBFINI010000391.1, from coordinate 3,030 downwards.
GGTGTCGCCACGCCGAGGAAGATCGTGCCCAGGACCAGAAAGATCAGCACCAGCGGCGGAAACAGGACCGTGATCACGCGGTTGTGCGACGGGCTGCCGAGCCGGGACTGGCCGATCAGGAGCAGCAAGGCCAAAGCGCCGACGTAGTACCAAAGCGATTGCTCGAACGCCGGCAGCGTTTCCATCAACACCACCAGCACCAGCAGCGCCAGCGGCGAGGCTTGCGCGTGCAGCGCGTTCGCGTACGTGACGCCGCGCCAGCGCCCGAATGCGACGGGCCAGGCGAACGCCAAAGCGATCGCCAGTCCGAACGCCGCGAGGCCGCCGAGGCCGGCGCGCATCAGCAGATAGATGCCGATGGCCGCCAGGCCCAGCGGCAGATGGTCGACCAAAGCCCGCAGCGGCGACTCCGGCGTCCTCGGCAGCCATTCCTCGCGCGGCAGCGCCGGCAGTGCCGGCGGCCGCACGATCGCCACGGCGACCACGTAGAGCACCAGGAGACCAACCAGGATGGCACTCGGCACGACGGCCCCCGCGTACATGTCGCCGACCGAAACGCCGAGCACGTCGGCCAGCACGATCAGCACCAGCGACGGCGGAATGATCTGCGCCAAGGTTCCGGAGGCGCAGATCACGCCGGTGGACAGGCGGTTGTCGTAGCCGTAGCGCAACATGATCGGCAGCGAGATCAGGCCCATGGCGATCACCGAGGCGGCGACGACGCCGGTCGTGGCGGCCAGCAGCGCGCCGACGAAGATCACCGCCAGCGCCAGCCCGCCGCGAATCGGGCCGAACAGCCGGCCGATGGTGTCGAGCAGGTCCTCGGCCATGCCGCTGCGTTCCAGCACGATGCCCATGAAGGTGAAGAAGGGGATCGCCAGCAGCACCTGGTTCGACATGATCCCGAACAGGCGCTGCGGCAGCGCCTGCAGCAGCGCCGCGTTGAGCCAGCCGGCTTCGATGCCGATGAAGGCGAACAGCAGTCCGTTGGCGGCCAGCGCGAAGGCGACGGGAAAGCCGGTCAGCAGGAACGCGGCCAGCACGAAAAACATGACCGGCGCGATATTTTCGTGACCCATGACTGCCCTGATTGCTGGGGCGCTGTCAGCTGCGCAGCCGGCTAGTGGCCTGCGGCCACCGATGGCGCGTCGGCATCGTCGGCGACCGGGTCACCATGCGGATTCCAGGGCAGGTGCCCCCTGAGATAGGCCACGCGCTTGATCAGTTCGGACAGCGCCTGCAGCAGCAGCAGCGCAAAGCCAATAGGCACCAGGATCTTGACCGGCCAGCGGATCAGGCCGCCGGCGTCGGCCGAGATCTCGTTGTCGAGCCACGACGAGACGAACATGTCCCAGCCGAACTTCAAAAAGATCAGGCAGGTCGGCAGCAGGAAGGCGACGATGCCGACAATCTCGATCCAGGCCAGTGTCCTGACAGACAAGCGCGAGGCAACGACATCGATGCGCACGTGCGCGTTGTGCAGCAGCACGTATCCGGCCGCCAGCAGGAACACGGCCGAGAACAGATACCACTGGATTTCGAGCCAGGCGTTGCTGGTCACGCTGAAGCCATAGCGCGACACGGCGTTGGCCGAGCTGATCAGCGCCATGATCAGGACAAGCCAGCAGGTTGCGCGGCCGATGCGGTTGTTCAGCGCATCGATCGCGCGCGCCAGTGCAAGCAGGGGTCGCATAGCGGTGTCTCCTTTCTTGTACCGTGCGCGCTGAACCGGAGTGGATCGCCGGTGCGACGCTGTACGGGCAGCGTAGCCAAAGGCGCGGCGGATTGTAACGATGCTCGCGCGCGGTTGCGCCGCCTTTCAGGCGCCAGAGGCAGACGCCGGCGAAACGGTTGTAGCCGGGGCGAGCGATTCCCCGCGCTTCAGCACGGCCCGCCAGCGCTCGACTTGTTCGCGCACGCGCGCTGGCGCTGTGCCGCCGACGTGGGAGCGGGCAGCCACCGACCCTTCGACGCGCAGCACGTCGTAGACATCCGGCTCGATCGCTGCGGCAAAGCGCTGCAGTTCGGCAAGCGGCAGCGCCGACAGCTCGCTGCCCAGTTCGGCAGCGCGGCGCACCGTCAGCGCCACGGCTTCATGCGCATCGCGAAAGGCCATGCCCTTGCGTACCAGGTAGTCGGCCAGATCGGTAGCGGTTGAAAAGCCTTCCTCGGCCGCCTGCCGCATCGCCGCCGCGTTCGCCTCAATGCCCGGGATCATCTCAGCCAGCGCCCACAGCGTGTCGCGCAATGTATCGACGCTGTCGAACAGTGGCTCCTTGTCTTCCTGATTGTCCTTGTTGTAGGCGAGCGGCTGGCCTTTCATCAACGTCAGCAGCGCGATCAGGTGGCCGAACACGCGGCCGCTCTTGCCGCGCGCAAGTTCCGCCACATCGGGATTCTTCTTCTGCGGCATGATCGACGAGCCGGTGGTGAAACGATCCGGCAGGCGGACGAAGCCGAAGCGCGGGCTCATCCACAGCACCAGTTCCTCGGCCATTCGCGACACATGCATCATGCAGATCGAAGCGGCAGCGCTGAATTCAATGGCGAAGTCGCGGTCGCTGACGGCGTCGAGCGAGTTCTCGCACACCGCCTCGAAGCCGAGCCGCGCCGCGACGAATTGACGGTCGATCGGGAAGGTGGTGCCGGCCAGCGCCGCCGCCCCCAGCGGCAGACGGTTGACCCGGGCTCGCGCGTCGCGCAGTCGTTCGCGGTCACGGGCGAACATCTCGACATAGGCGAGCATGTGGTGGCCGAAGCTCACCGGCTGCGCCACCTGCAGGTGGGTGAAACCCGGCATCACGGTGTCGGCGTGTTGCTCGGCCTGGTCGACCAGTGCCAACTGCAGTGCTTTCAGCGCGGCGTCGATTGCATCGATTTCACCGCGCAGCCACAGGCGAACATCCGTGGCCACCTGGTCGTTACGCGAGCGCCCGGTGTGCAGTCGCTTGCCGGCCTCGCCGACGAGTTCAGTCAGCCGGCGCTCGATGTTCAGGTGCACGTCCTCGAGGGCGAGTTGCCAGTTGAACT
>JBFINI010000390.1:0-3471 GCA_041611275.1 Burkholderiaceae bacterium | reverse complement strand
GCTTGCCGGTGCCTATCCAGGAAAACAGGGCTTCCTTCAGCTGGTACTCGATCAGCTGGCGCTTCTCCTCGATGACCAGAATCTCTTCGAGCCCGGCGGCGAACTCGCGCACGGCGGTGGCCTCCAGCGGCCAGACCATGCCGACCTTGAACAGGCGGATGCCGATACGCGCACAGGTCTGCTCGTCCAGCCCGAGATCGGCCAGCGCCTGCCGCGTGTCCTGGTAGGCCTTGCCGCTGGCGACGATGCCGAAACGCGCCTGCGGTGAATCGATGATCGTTTCGTTCAGCCTGTTGGCGCGGCAGTAGGCAAGCGCCGCGTACAGCTTGTAGTCGAGCAGCCGCGCTTCCTGCTCGAGCGGCGTGTCGGGCCAGCGGATATTCAGGCCGCCGGGCGGCATCGCGAAGTCGGCGGGCAGCACGAGTTGCACGCGCTCGGGGTCGATCATCACCGAGGCGCTGGCCTCGACGACCTCGGTCACCGTCTTCACTGCGACCCAGACGCCGGCATAGCGGCTCATCGCAAAGCCGTGCAGGCCGAGATCGAGATATTCCTGCACGCTGGCCGGATACAGCACCGGCATCAGGCAGGCCTTGAAAATGTGATCCGACTGATGCGGCAGCGTCGAACTCTTGGCGGCGTGATCGTCGCCGGCCAGCGCCAGCACGCCGCCCAGTGGACTGGTGCCGGCCGCGTTGCCGTGCTTGAACACGTCGCCGGTGCGATCGACCCCCGGACCCTTGCCGTACCACATCGCGAAGACGCCGTCGTACTTCGCGCCCGGATACAGGTTGACCTGCTGCGTGCCCCACACGCTGGTGGCGGCGAGATCCTCGTTGACGCCGGGCTGGAACTTGATGTGGTGCTTTTCGAGATGCCTGGCCGCGCGCCAGGCGGTCTGGTCAACGCTTCCCAGCGGGCTGCCGCGGTAGCCGCTGATGAATCCCGCCGTGTTCAGCCCGGCTGCCGCGTCGCGGCTCCGCTGCAGCATCGCCAGCCGCAGCAGCGCCTGCGTGCCGCTCATGTAGGCGCGGCCCTTCTCCAGCGTCCAGCGGTCGTCCAGCGAGATTTCCGTCAGCGCGCGGCGGACGGAGTCGGGCAACGGGGCATTCATGCAAGCATCCTCAACCAAAAATCGTGTCTTTGGGCGGCGTGCCGGAGGGGAGAAGGTGGGCCCCGCGGCGCGCGGTCGGAGGCGGCCTCGTGGGCGCCTCCGACTGACCGAGGGCGCGAGGCTAGCACCGGCACTGCGCGTGCGCCATCGCGCGCTATCGGTTTGTAAGTGCGTAGGACCCGCAGCGTTCGGCTTTCGGTGATTGAACGCCGATCGACGCTGCTGTCAAGACTCGATGCCGTGACGCGCCCATCGCCACGAACGTTTATCCTCGCGCCGATGTTGCGCAGATCGATTGCAGCCCTCGCGCTGCTGAGTTTGGGCGGGCTGGGCGGATGGCTGTTGCATCAACATTCCGTCGCAGCACCGGAAGTCAACGAAGTTCTGTCCGAGGCTGCGGTGTCGACCGCGACGGCCCAGGCCGCCGTGGTTGCGCCACCGGTGACAGCGGCAGAGCCGCTGCCCCGGCAGTTGCAGACGATCGAGATCGGCAAACGCGACACGCTGGTCGCGGCGTTGCTGCGTCACGACGTGCGCTCGGTCACTGCGCACGATATCGCTAAGTCGCTGCGCGAAGCCGGGGCGCAGTTACGTCGGATCCGTGCCGGTGAAACGCTGCAACTGTGGCGCGACGCCGAAGGGCGCCCGGCGCTTCTTTCCTATGCGCCGAGTGCCTGGCAACGCTTCGAAGCGAAAGCCGGCGAAGACGGCTGGCGCACCGAGCGCATCGACACCGCGCCGGAGGTCCGCGTTGAGGTACGCGAAGGCGCTGTGAAGAACTCGCTGTGGGATGCCGTCGACAGCGGCGGCGTGACACCGCAACTGGTGCTCGATCTGGCGAGCCTGTTCGAATCCGAATTCGACTTCACCGCCGACACCCAGCCCGGTGACCGCTTCCGCCTGCTGGTCGAGGCGCGCTATGCCGACGGCCGCCATGTGGAAGACGGCCGCATCGTCGCCGCGCAGTACCGCGCCGCCGACGGCGCAACGATGACCGGCATCGGCTTCGCGCTGCCCAAGGGCTATGCGTACTTCGATGACGAGGGCCGCTCGCTGCGCAAGATGTTCCTGCGCTCGCCGCTGCGGTTCACGCGCATCAGCTCGGGCTTCACCTATCGCCGGCCGCATCCGGTGCTCGGCGGCGTGCGGCCGCATCTGGCGATCGACTACGCAGCGCCGACCGGCACGCCGGTGTGGGCGGTGGCCGAGGGCGTGGTCGAGTTCGCTGGCCGCAAGGGTGGCAACGGCATCCAGGTGCTGCTGCGTCATCGCGCTGGCTACCACACCTACTACAACCATCTGTCGCGCGTCGCCAAAGGCGTGAAGCGTGGAACGCGGGTCGCACAGAAGCAGGTCATAGGCTATGTCGGTTCGACCGGTCTTTCGACCGGGCCGCACCTCGACTATCGCGTGCGCAAGAACGGCAGCTTCGTCAATCCGCTGGCGGAGAAATTCCTGCCGGGCGAGCCGATTCCGGCGACGCAGCGCGAAGCCTTTCTCGTCCAGTCGCGCGAGGCTCTGGCGCAGCTCGAGGCGGAGGCGCCGTTCGATCCGACCGTGGCGCAGCGTGAACTTCAGCGCGAACTGACTGCGCTGCAATCGGCCGCGTCGACGGTGAGGGCCATCGAGTAGTAGCGATACGGCTTGCCGCCGACGTGCGGCAGCGGCACCCACCACAACCACCAGTCATCCGGCGCGCGCGCAACTCGAAGTTTCGTGCGCAGCCGACAGTTGCCGACGGCAACGTCGGCCGCATCGAGGCGCTCGGCCCAGCCGGAGATGAAGCGCGACTGCGCAGCGAAGCAGCGCTGCCACCCGGCGCGCCCTTCGGCGCTGCGCGTGGCAGCGCGCTCGACATTGCGACAGTCGAACTGCGGCGGCGCGCTCAGCGCGACGAAGCCTTCGTCGCCCGAGGCGGCCTGCGCGAGTTCGCGGCCGTGCGCATCGAGTAGTCGCAGCTGTACGCGCGGCAACGGGCGGTACTGTTTCGGCTGGCTGCCGTCGCGCACCGACATCGACAGCGTCGCGTGCGTGCTGTGGTGCCAGTAGCCGTAGCCGAGCACGCCGCCGATCAGCGCCGCGATGATCAAGAGCGCCCGCCGCATTGACTCGTCTACACAGGTTCGAGCGCGCGGTGCGGGCGCGCAGCAGACTCGGCACTGATCGCGTGACCGGTTGCCACCTCGCCACCGCACTCGACCACCGTCATGATCCCGGCCTTGCGCCGCAGGCGGCCGGCCGCGTCGCGGTCCAGTACGGCAGCCATCAGCCCCGGCCGGCGGGTCTTGCTGGAGTGGTACGTTGGCTGGCTGCTGACGCTGGTGGCGGTGCCGCGCAAATGCCCTCCGCTTTTCTCG
>JBFINI010000389.1:0-3496 GCA_041611275.1 Burkholderiaceae bacterium | reverse complement strand
GATCCGGCGCGCGAATGGCTCGGCGATCTGGTCGCCAAATCGGTGCAGGGTCTGGTCAGCGGCACGGTCGCCGGCCTGCTGATCGCCGTGGCGGTGATCGCGCTGCTTGCGCGGGCGCATGGCCGGTCGTTCGCCGCGACCTGGCGCGCTGCCTGGCGGCGCGAGACCGAGGTGCCGTGGCGGGCGATCCTGGTCACGCTGCTGGCGTTGTCTCTGGTCGTCAGCTGGGTCGCCGCGCTTTGGCCCCACTATCACGTGCTCGGCACCGACCGCACCGGCAACGACGTGCTTTATCAGGCGATCAAGTCGGTGCGCACGGCGATCGTCATCGGCTCGCTGGCGACACTGGCCACGCTACCCTTCGCGATCGGTTTCGGCATCCTCGCCGGCTACTTCAAGGGCTGGGTCGACGACGCGATCCAGTACCTGTACACGGTGCTCTCGTCGATTCCCGGCGTGCTGCTGATCGCCGCCTGCGTGCTGATCATCCAGGTGACCATCGACAAGTACCCGGACTTGTACGAAACCGGGCTCGAGCGCGCCGACCTGCGGCTGCTGCTGCTGTGCGTGGTGCTCGGCGTGACCGGCTGGGCGACGCTGTGCCGGCTGTTGCGCGCTGAGACGCTGAAGCTGACGGAACTCGACTACGTGCAGGCGGCGCGCGCCTTCGGCGTTTCGCACTTCGGCATCATGCGCCGGCACATCTTTCCCAACGTGATGCACGTGGTGCTGATCGTCGCCGTGCTCGATTTCTCCGGACTGGTGCTGTACGAGGCGGTGTTGAGTTACGTCGGCGTCGGGGTCGATCCAACCACCGCCAGCTTCGGCTCGATGTTCAACCTGGCACGCACCGAAATGAGCCGTGATCCGGCCGTCTGGTGGAACCTGCTGGCGGCGTTCCTATTCATGCTGGCGCTGGTGCTGTCGGCGAATCTCTTCGCCGGCGCGGTGCGCGAGGCCTTCGATCCGCGCGCGCGGGCGTTCCGGCCGAAGCTGGCCAGCCCGCGAACTCGGCTTGGCGGCAAGGAGCCCGGCGGCAAGGCGGCCACCACGCTTGTGCAGCCGTCCGAGACGGGCTGATGCTGGCCATCGAAAAGCTGCACACCGTCCTCGACACCGACCACGGTCTGGTCCGTGCCGTCGAGGACATGACGCTGTCGATCACCCGCGGCGAGACCTTCGCGCTGGTCGGCGAATCGGGCTGCGGCAAGTCGATGACGGCGCTGTCGATCCTGCGCCTGCTGCCGGACAACGGCCGCGTCGCTGACGGAACGATCCGCGTCGGCGAGATCGACGTCGTGCAGTTGCCGGAAGCGCGGATGCGCGATGTGCGCGGCCGGCGCGTCAGCATCATCTTCCAGGAGCCGGCGACCAGCCTGAACCCGGTGATGAAGGTCGGCGATCAGATCATCGAGGTGATCGAACGCCACACGTCCATCAAGGGCATCGCAGCGCGGGAAAAGGCGATCGACTGGCTGACGCGGGTCGGCATTCCCGAGCCGGCACGCCGCATCGACGACTATCCGTTCCAGCTCTCCGGTGGGCAGAAGCAGCGGGTGATGATCGCCATCGCGCTGTCCGCCGAGCCGGACCTCGTAATCGCTGATGAGCCGACCACCGCGCTCGACGTGACGATCCAGAAGCAGATCCTCGACCTGCTGCGCGATCTGCAAGCCGAGCGTGGCATGGCGATGCTGCTGATCACCCACGATTTGGGCATCGTCTCGACCATGGCGCATCGGGTGGCGCTGATGTATGCCGGGCAGATCGTCGAGGTGGCGAAGACCGAAGAATTCTTCGCCCGGCCCCTGCATCCCTATGCGCAGATGCTGTTCGCCGCCTTGCCGGACACGGCCAAGCGCGGCCGGCCGCTGGCCGCCATCGCCGGCACCGTGCCGCGGCTGGATCAGGCATTCATCGGCTGCCGCTTTGCCGACCGCTGTCCGCGCGTGTTCGACGAATGCCGGCACGCGGCGCCACCGCTATACAACCCGCGCGAGGGCCATCAGGTGCGGTGCCTGCTGCATCGAGCCGCTGGAGGGGCGCCGGCCAGCGAGGCCAGAGCGGCGGTCGAGAGAGAGGCTGCACCGGTGGCACAGACCGCGACGCCGGGACGGGACAGGGAGGACGGCCAGCTCTTGCTCGAGGTCCGCGACTACAAGGTCTGGTTTCCGATCCGCAAGGGCCTGCTCAAACGCACGGTGGGCTACGTCAAGGCGGTCGACGGTGTTTCGTTTTCGATCGCCCCGGCGCGATCGCTGGCGCTGGTTGGCGAATCCGGCTGCGGCAAAACGACGATCGGCAAGGGCGTCCTGCAGCTGCTGCGCCATCTGGCGCGCATCGAAGGCGAGGCGCTGCTGGACGGACAACGCCTCGATCGACTCGAGGGCGAGGAGCTGCGCCGGGCGCGGCGCGCGATGCAGATCATCTTCCAGGATCCGTTTGCGTCGCTGAATCCGCGCATGCGGGTGGCCGAGATCATGGAGGAGGGCGTGGCCTCGCTGCGGCCGGAGATTGCGCCAACCGAGCGGCGCGACCGCGTGGCCGAGCTGCTGGAAAAGGTTGGCCTGCATGCTGATGCCGTCAGCCGTTATCCCCATGAATTCTCCGGCGGTCAGCGACAGCGGATCGCCATTGCCCGCGCGCTGGCGGTCGCACCAAGGCTGATCATCTGCGACGAACCGACCTCGGCGCTCGACGTGTCGGTGCAGGCGCAGATCCTCAACCTGCTGGCGCAACTGCAGCGCGAACTCGGCGTGGCGTATCTGTTCATCACGCACAACTTCGGGGTGGTCGAATACCTGGCGCATGACATCGCGGTAATGCAGGCCGGCCGAATTGTTGAAGCGGGATCTGCCGAGCAGATCCTCGAACGGCCGCGGCACGAATACACGCAGACGCTGCTGGCCGCGGTGCCGCGGCTGGCGCGGGCGGCGTAGTGCCGCGCCTCGTCTCGGCACCACCTCCTTGAGCGGGCTCGGCGGATAAGTCCGTCAGCCACAGGACTGCCCGGCGAAAGCCCGCAACGGTCACCATCGTTGCCCGAAAAAAAACCCGCGCGATCGCTCGCGCGGGTTTCTGCGACCGTCCGCTTTGCGCGCTAGAACTCGTAGCGCGCTGCCAGCGTGTAGGTCCGGCCCAGCGGGTTGTGGAACCGGTCGTCGTAGGCGCGCGCCTGGAAGCGGGCCGTCTGGTTGGTGAATGGCGGATCCCTGTCGAACACGTTCAGCACGCCGAGACGCAACTGCAGGCCCTTGATGCCGGTGTAGCCGAACGCCAGGTCGAACAGGTTGTAATCGCCGACCCGGTTTTGCCGGAAGGCGGGCGCAACCGACGATGCCGGATTCGAGTCCGCGTAGCCCGAGGCGAACCGATAGGTCACGCCGGCGTTGAAGGCGTTCATCTCCCAATTCACCGAAGCGACCTGCTTCAGTCGGATCACCGGTCCGGGGCTGCCGCCGTCATCCGTGAAGCGCGTGTTGTAATTGCCCAGCGG
>JBFINI010000388.1:0-3498 GCA_041611275.1 Burkholderiaceae bacterium | reverse complement strand
GCCACAGTTCGCCCGCGCCGATTAGCCGTCTTGCGACCCGCGTCTGAGGTTGCGGTGGCGCCGCAGCAACCGGCGGACGGCAAGGCTGGTAGTTACCCGGAGGCACCGGATTCGAGGGGTCTGCCTATGACCGGTATCAGCATCGCATAAACCGCTGCCGCTATGATCCTTGCGGTTCCGCGCGGCGCGGGAACACAACTGACGAGACGCAACAGCGCTCGCACCAACAAGAGGAGACCGACATGGGAGCCGTCGACCGGTTCTGGCTGAAGAACTATCCGAAGGGCGTGCCGGCCGATATCGATCCAGGCCAGTACGAATCGCTGGTGCAGCTGCTCGACGAGGCTTTCAAGAAGTACGGCAGCCTCACCGCGTACAGCTGCATGGGCGCCACCATGACCTACAAGCAGCTCGACGAGAACTCGGCGGCGATCGGCGCCTGGCTGCAGTCCAAGGGACTCGGCAAGGGCAAGCGGGTGGCGATCATGATGCCCAACATCCTGCAGTACCCGGCGGTGATGTGCGGGGTGCTGCGCGCCGGCGCGACGGTGGTCAATGTCAACCCGCTGTACACGCCGCGCGAACTCGAGCACCAGCTCAAGGACTCCGGGGCGGATGCGATTTTCATCCTCGAGAACTTCGCCACCACGTTGCAGCAGATTCAGGACAAGGTGCCGACCAAGACGGTGATCGTCGCCTCCATGGGCGACCTGCTCGGCTTTGCCAAGGGGCTGATCGTCAACTTCGTCGTGCGCAACGTGAAGAAGATGGTGCCGGCGTATTCGCTGCCCAACGCCGCGCGTTTCCTGAACGTGCTCGCCGATGGGCTGAAGATGAACCTGAAGCCCGTGTCGGTCGGCCACGACGACGTCGCCTTCCTGCAGTACACCGGCGGCACCACCGGCGTGAGCAAAGGCGCAACGCTGCTGCACCGGAACATCATCGCCAACATGCTGCAGTCGGAAGCCTGGTACCAGCCGGCGCTGAAGAAGCTCAAGCCGGGCGAGCAGGCCATCTGCATCACCGCGCTGCCCCTGTATCACATCTTTGCGCTGACGGTGTGCGCGATGATGTCGATGCGCATCGGCGGCCAGTGCGTGCTGATCCCGAACCCGCGCGACATTCCCGGCTTCATCAAGGAACTGGCCAAGTACAAGTTCCACATCCTGCCGGCGGTCAACACGCTGTTCAACGGGTTGATGAACAACGAAGAATTCAAGAAGCTCGACTTCTCGCGGCTGATCCTGTCGGCCGGCGGCGGCATGGCGGTGCAGGAGGCTGTGGCCAAGCGCTGGCTCGAAGCCACCGGTTGCCCGATCTGCGAGGGCTACGGCCTGTCCGAAACCTCACCGGTAGCCACCGCCAACTCAACCGACACCGACAAGTTCACCGGCACCATCGGCCTGCCGGTACCCGGTACGGACATCGCCATCCTCGACGACGATGGCAAGCATCTGCCGGTCGGGTCGACCGGCGAGATCGCCATCCGGGGGCCGCAGGTGATGGCCGGCTACTGGCAACGGCCCGACGAGACCGCCAAGGTGATGACACCCGACGGCTTCTTCCGCAGCGGCGACATCGGCGTGATGGACGAGAACGGCTACACCAAGATCGTCGACCGCAAGAAGGACATGATCCTGGTCTCCGGCTTCAACGTTTATCCGAACGAAGTCGAGGGCGTCGTGGCCGGCCACCCCGGTGTGCTGGAGTGCGCGGCGGTCGGCGTACCCGACGAGAACTCCGGCGAAGCCGTCAAGCTGTTCGTCGTGAAGAAGGACCCGTCGCTGACCGAACGCGACGTGATGGACTACTGCAAGGAACATCTGACTGGCTACAAGAAACCGAAGTACGTTGAATTCCGTTCGGATCTGCCGAAGACCAACGTCGGCAAGATTCTGCGCCGCGAGCTGCGCGACTCGACCGTCAAGAAAGCGGCGTAGCATCGTTTCCGCTGTACGGCGCCGCCCGTTCGGGCGGCGTTCCTTTTTTTGCGCCTGCTGCATGGCCTGTCGTAGGCTGTCGCTTGCGCCGCGATCGCAGCGACCTCTGGAGAACGCACGATGAAACGCAAGGAAACCGGCAAGGCGCCGCGAAGCAGCGCTCCGCGTGCGCGCAAGACCGGCGATTTCGCCGACCCATACAAGAAAGCGCGCCGTCCGCGACCCGCGTCCGGCGATGCGCCGGCGTTTGTGCGTCGTCCCCGGCAGGACGCTGACGATGCCGCCCCGTATCCGCGCGAGCGCGGGCCACGTCGCGAGCCGGGCGAGGGTCGATTTGCCGGCCGCGAGCGCGGCGGCCGTGAAGGCGGCTTCACGGTCACGCTCGATCCCGACGTGGCACGCGTGTTCCGCGGTGACGCGTCGGTGAACAAGGCACTGCGGCTGGTGCTGCAAATGATGCAGGTGGTGCAGGGCCCGCCCCGCCCCTTCAGTCCGCGCACCGAGCGGCCCATGGGCGAACGGCCACAGCGCGGCTATCAGGGCAGCGCCGAGGCGCGCGGGTTCACCCGCAAGCCGCGCTTCGAAGAGGAAGACGAGCAGTGACCGGTGGGCGGTCGCGGCAATTGTGTTCGGCCTGGCAGGCCGTGCCGCTCGACCACGTCGTGGCGAGGTCCTGGCGGCCGAAAGGGGCACGATGAAAACTGGCCCGGGTCTTGGTGCAATCGGCCAGATCGCGCTGCATGTATCGGACACCGATCGTGCCGAGCGCTTCTACCGCGACACGCTGGGTCTGTCGCTGTTGTTCAGATTCGGCGAGCTGGTGTTCTTCGATTGCGCCGGTTTGAGATTGATGCTTGAGGGTGGGCACGAAGCGACCGGCAAGCGCGAGCAGTTCTGCCTGTACTTTCGAGTCAACGGCATCGAAGCGGTCACAGCCGCGCTGCGCTCGCGACAGGTGTATTTCGAGCGTGAGCCGCATCTGGTCGCCAAGATGCCGGACCACGAACTGTGGATGGCGTTTCTGCACGATCCGGACGGCAATCTGCTGGCGCTGATGGAAGAAAGACGCTGAAGCAACTGCATTGACTGGCCGACGATGACGCCGCTATCGTCTCTGCGTCATCCCTGCAGCCCGTCCCGATGAAGCTGCTGCGCATCGCCACGCTGAACTGCCTGAACCTGGCGCTGCCGGGACGACGTTTCTATGCGGGCGTCGAGCCCTACTCACCTGATGAGTACATCGCCAAGACACAGTGGCTGGCGCAGATGCTCGATCGGCTCGCGGCCGATTTCGTGCTGGTGCAGGAAATCTTCCACGAGCAGGCGCTCTCCGATGTGGTGCAGCAGGCCGGCGGCGCGCGCTACTGGTCGCTCGCGGTGCCGCTGGCGGGGCAGGATAACGACAAGCCGCGGCTGGGTCTGATCTGGCGTCAGCCCTGGCAGCCGGTGCTGGAGTCGATCTGCGACTTTCCAACAGGTAGCGCGGTCGCGATCCCCGAGGCGGGCACGCATGCGACCTTTTCGCGCCCGTTGCTGCGCGCGCGGGTGACCTTGCCGG
>JBFINI010000387.1:0-3502 GCA_041611275.1 Burkholderiaceae bacterium | reverse complement strand
GTTGCGCCGCAACTCTGCGGGCGTCGGTGCAAGCGGGTTGGCAAACGGCGGCGCAGCGGCTGCAAGCCCCGTCCTGCCGAGACCGCCGGTGAGCAAATCGTCGCCGGGCCCGCTGCCCGCCCCGGGGTAATAAGTCTCGCTGATTTCCCCGATGATGAAGGGCGGTTTGACGTTGATCTTGCCGTGGTGGCCGACGTAATGTTCGTAGGCTTGCGCTGCCGGCTGGTTCGCTGCGACCGGCGCTGAAAACGCCACCAAAACTCCGACAGTCAGCGCCAGGACGCAAACCCTCGGCGCGAACGGCAGCAGCCCCTTGTAACGACTCATCATTTCCTCCTCGACGTTGTTATTGCCGTGCTTGCGCGCGGCTTGGGCGAGCGAGCTTGCTCCGACTTGCGACCGCTTTCAACGTTTGCGCGCGCTAACCTGCGCGAGCCTGGGTCAGCCCGGCGACTCCGCGTACACGTGCTCCGGCCCCGGAAAGCACCCCGCCTGCACGTCGGCAACGTAAGCGCGCACTGCCGCCTCGATCGAGCCGGCGTCGGTCAGGAAGTTCTTGACGAAGCGTGGTCGCTTGCCTACGCCGGCACCCAGCATGTCGTGCAGCACCAGCACTTGAGCGGTGCACGCCACGCTGGCGCCGATGCCGATGGTGATCAGCGTCAGCGCTTCGGCGATGCGCCTTGCCAGCGGCTCGGGCACCGCTTCGATCACCACCATTGCCGCGCCGGCGTCCTGTAGCGCACGTGCCGAGTCGAGCAGCCGGTCGCCGGTGCCGGATTCGCGCCCCTGCACGCGGTAACCCCCGAACACATTCACGTGCTGCGGCGTCAGGCCAATGTGCGCGCAGACCGGAATGCCGCGGCTGACCAGGAACTCGGCCGTTGGCGCCATTTCGGCGCCGCCTTCGACCTTGACCATCTGGCTGCCGGCCTGCATCAGCTTGACCGCATTGGTGTAGGCCTGCTCGCGGCTCATCTGGTAGGCACCAAAGGGCATGTCGGCAATGATCCACGCGCGCGCGGCACCGCGGGCGACACAGGCCGTGTGATAGGCGATGTCCTCGACGGTGACCGGCAATGTCGAGTCGTGGCCCTGCACCACCATGCCGAGCGAGTCGCCGATCAGGATCATGTCGAGGCCGGCGGCGTCGAGCGTGGCCGCAAAACTGGCGTCGTAGCAGGTCAGCATCGCCAACTTGCGAGTCGCGGCAAGCTTGCGTAGCTCGTGCAGCGTCAGCCGGGGCGTGAACGAGTGCGTGGACATGGCGTTCTCGGCGCGAAAGGATGCTAACGATATCGCGCCGCCGCCGGGTGCGCAGGGCCCGGGCGCCGGTGCCGCCAGGCCTAATCGGCCGCGCCGCGGCGCGCAACCTTCGCGGCCTACTTGCCGATACAGAAGCGGGAAAAAATGCGCCCGAGCAGGTCGTCTGCGCTGACCTCGCCGGTGATTTCGCCGAGCCGCTGCCCGGCCAGCCGCAGTTCCTCGGCAAACAGTTCGAGCTGCGCGTTGCCATAGCCGCGTTCGACGTCCGCGCAAGCCGCGGCTGCGGCCAGATGCTCCTGCGCCCGCGCCAGCGCCTGCAGGTGCCGCTCGCGGGCCAGAAAGACGGTCTCGCCGCTGGTGTCCTGCGTCCAGCCGGCCACGTCGAGCAGCGCCGCGCGCAGGCCGTCGATGCCAGCGCCGGTCTTGGCCGAGAGCGAGATGCACTCGCCCGTCGCTGCCGCCGGCGCTCCGGTGAGGTCGATCTTGTTAACGACCGTCAGCACCGGCACGCCGCGGCCGGCATGTTCTGTCACCCAGGCCAGAACGTCGTCGTCGGCGGCTGGCGCGGCCGCATCGACCAGATGCAACACGACATCGGCGCGCCCGACCTCGGCCAGCGTGCGCTCGATGCCGAGGCGCTCCACCGGATCCTCGGTCGGCCGCAACCCCGCGGTGTCGATGACGTTGAGCAGGATGCCGTGCACGGCGACCGCCTGCACGATGCGATCGCGCGTGGTGCCGGCGACCGGCGTGACGATCGCCACTTCCTCGCCAGCCAACGCGTTGAGCAGGCTCGATTTGCCGACATTCGGCGCCCCGACCAGCACGACATTGAGCCCGTGGCGCAGGACCGCGCCCTGGCGCGCGCGGGCCAGCACGTCATCGAGCTGGGCGCGGATCGTCGCCAGCCGGCCACGCGCGTCGGCCGCCTGCAGAAAGTCGACTTCCTCCTCGGGAAAATCCAGCGTCGCCTCGACCAGCGTGCGCAGTTCGAGCAGCGCCTCGACCAGTGTGCGGATGCGCAGGGAGAACTCGCCGGCCAGCGAACGGTTGGCCGAACGAGCTGCGGCCTCGGTGCTGGCATCGATCAGGTCAGCGACAGCCTCGGCCTGCGCCAGGTCGAGCCGATCGTTCATGAAGGCGCGACGCGTGAATTCGCCTGGGGCCGCCACGCGCAGCCCGATCGTCCGGCCAGCCTCGAGACAGCGGGCGAGCAGCATCTGCAGCACCACCGGCCCGCCATGGCCCTGCAACTCGAGCACCGTTTCGCCGGTGTACGAGTTCGGCGCCGTAAACAACAGCGCAATGCCCTCGTCGATCGGCCGGGCCTGCGCATCCAGAAACGGAACAAAGCTGGCATGCCGCGGCGCCAGCCTCGCCGCGCGTTCGGCGCCCAGTAGTCCTTCGATGACCGGTGTCAGATCGGCGCCGGAGACACGCACCACACCGATGCCACCGCGACCCGGCGCAGTGGCGATGGCGGCAATCGGGTCGCGATCGGAGAACACGGAAAAACGCTAGCACAGCGACGCCGCGCGCTTCTTGTACCCTTTCCGGGAAACTGCTGCCTGCCGCAATGTCCTACGACAACGACCCGCTGATCAAATACGGCCGCTCGCTGGCCGGCGTGCTGATCGCCGTGGTGATCTCGATGATCATTGCCGCGCTGATCGGCGGCAGCCTCGAGCTCGACTACAGCGGGCGCGCGTGGGTCTATACCGGGCTGGTCTGCTACGTGCTCGCCGGCGGCTTCGTGGTCTTCAAAATGACCGCCGGCGCCGAACAGGGCGAACTGTCCGTCGGCCGCGTGCTGAAGTGGACCGCCTCGCTGTGGGTCTGGCCGCTGTTTCTTTTGCGCCGTTAGCCGACCGGCTTGGCCTTGGCGATCTGCTGCGTGATGTACCACTGCTGGGCGATCGACAGGATGTTGTTGACCAGCCAGTAGAGCACGAGGCCGGCCGGGAACATGAAGAACATGATGCCGAAGATGAACGGCATCGCCGCCATCACCTTCGCCTGCACCGGATCAGGCGGCGTCGGATTCAGCTTGAACTGGATCCACATGGTGGCCATCATCAACACCGGCAGGATGAACCACGGGTCCGGCGTGGCCAGGTCCTTCACCCACAGCATCCACGGCTGATTGCGCATCTCCACGCTGGCCAGCAGGACCCAGTACAGGGCGATGAATACCGGAATCTGCACCACGATCGGCAGGCAGCCGCCGAGCGGGTTG
>JBFINI010000386.1:0-3513 GCA_041611275.1 Burkholderiaceae bacterium | reverse complement strand
GCGATGTAACTGACGTAGGTTTGCGCCTCCTTGAAGCTGCGGCCGAAGGTCGCTGCGAGCATGTTCAATGCTGCCATCAGCGCCGCAAAGGGCAGCAGCACGGCGGCGAAAAGCAGCACCTCGCGCAGCTGCAGCTGCATCAGCGCCGACAGCGTCTCATTGCTGACGAAGCGCATAGACACCATGAAGCCGGCCATCGTCAAGGCGACGATGGCAATCGAGTAGACCATGACCACCGCCCATTTGCCGAGCACCAGCGCGCCGGCATCGACCGGATTGGCGAGCAGCGGCTCCAGCGAGCCGCGCTCGCGCTCGCCCGCAGTCACGTCGATGGCGACCGACAGCGCGCCGACGACGGCAACGATCAACGCGGCCCACGGCACGATGAACAGCAACTGCGCACCGCGCGCCTGCGTGGAGGCGAGATTGCGCGGCTGCAGCTGCACGGCGGCGAGCAGCTGCGGGCTGATGCCGCGCGCGAGCAGCCTTTGCGTGCCCAGCTCGCGGTTGAAGCTTTCGACCAGCCGCATGGCCGTTCGCACCACGGGCTGCGCCTTGTCATGGCTTTCGTCGAACACGACGTCAATGTCGATCGTTTCGCCGCGTGCCAGCCTCGGCTCGAAGTCGGCTGGCGGGCGGATCACCGCATTGCCGAGCGCACCGCTGCGCAGCCGTTGCTCGAAGTCGGCCGGCGCTTCGATGACGCGGGCGCCGGCGCGCTGCAGGAAGTTGACCAGCGTCGGCGCATGCGCCATGCCGGCGAATACCACTTCGCGCTCGGCAACGCGTTCCTCCAGATCAGCGACGAAGTTCGAGATCAGCACGAGGACCACCGGGCCGGCGAGCATCGACAGCGCCAGCGCGATGATCCAGCTGCGCCGGTCGCGCACCGCGTCGCGCAGTTCCTTGCGGAATACGGTCCAGGCGGCGGTCATGTTGGCCTCGTCGGCCGATGGTCTGCTCCTTTCGCGGCGGCGCGAGCCGGACGGGGCGCATCTCCCGCGGCATGCACTGTGCCTGCGAGCGCGGCCCGCATGGCCGAGCACCTGCGAAACGGGCGTGCGGCGTTCATGTCTCGGCACCCGTGAGCTTGACGAATGCGTCCTCGAGGCCGACGCCGCCGGCAGCGGCGGTCAGGTCGGCGGCGCTGCCCGCGGCCAGCGTGCGGCCGTGCGCAACGATGACGATGCGGTCGGACAGCGCCTCGACCTCCTGCATGATGTGGGTGGAGAAGACGATGCACTTGCCGCGGCCGCGCAGATGGCCGAGCAGCTGGCGCAGCGCGCGCGTCGACATCACGTCCAGGCCGTTGGTCGGTTCATCGAGGATCAGGTGCTGCGGATCGTGGATCAGCGCGCGGGCCAGCGCCACCTTCATCCGCTCGCCCGACGAGAAGCCCTCGGCGCGGCGGTCGAGCAGATCTTCCATGTCGAGCAGCTGCGACATCCGCGACAGGCGCGCGGCGCAATCAGCGGCTGGCACACCGCGCAGGTCGGCGTAGTAGGCGACGTTCTCGCGGCCGGTCAGCCGCGTGTACAGGCCGCGCGCGTCCGACAGCACGCCGAGCTGGGCGCGGACGGCGATCGGATCGGCGGTCACGCTGATGCCACCGACGAGCGCTTCGCCGCGATCGGGCTGCATCAGCGTGGCGAGGATGCGCAGCGTGGTCGTCTTGCCGGCGCCATTGGGGCCGAGCAGCGCGGTGATCTGGCCATCGGCAGCGACGAAGCTCACTTCCTCGACGGCGGCCAGCGGCACGCGTTGCCGGCCGCGCCGGGCGATGAAGGTCTTGCCGAGTGCGCGGACTTCGATCATCGTGGTGCGGGCGGCGGCAGCGCCGGCGGCGCGAAGAAATCCGGCGCCGGCAGATCATTCAGGCAGTCGAGTGACAGCCCGGCGACGGCTGCCTGGCGGATGAAGCCGGTGACCAGCTCCGGCGCACAACCCTGCATCGACACGCCGTGCCCCAGATTCGGCGCGATCACGTGTGTTGCCCGCTGCAGCCGCCGCGCGAGCGCTTCGCCATGGCGCGGCGGTGTCGCTGGATCGACGCCGCCGGACAGGATCAGGACCGGCGCCTCGGCCGCGGGCGTTTGAAAGAATTCCGCCGGCACCGCACGGGTTGGCATTTGCCGGCACGCCTGGTCGTAGATGTCGATGAAGCCGGCGGCAAAAGGGCTCGCCGCTGCCGCCGCGCGCGCGGTGCCGTCGACGCGCGGCATGTCCTCGGCGCAGACCACGGCGAAGTGCATGCCTTCGGCAAAGTTCTCCGCCACCCGCGCGCCGAGTGAACTGCCGGTGGCCAGCAGTGGCGCGAAGTTGCCCTGGCCCGCCTCGGCCAGCGCGTAGGGCAGCAGCGCCGCCAACGGCGGAGCGTACAGCGGCAGCCGCAGCACCGCGGCCAGCAGCTTGCGGTCGATGCGCAGGCGTTCGGTCTGGCCGGTCAGCGGATGCGGCACGTCGATGTTGATGCCGCCATCGACCCGCGCCAGCAGGCGGTCGATCGAGCCGGTGGCCTGCGGATAACGCGTGGAGCAGCTTGGATCGCGCGAACAGGCATCGAGCAGTGACGCGAGGCTGGCCTGCGCATCGACGGCGAAGCTGGCCGGCAAGGCCATGTCGGGCGGCGCCACCCCGTCGAGCACGGCACTGCGCACCTGCTGCGGAAACTGGCGCAGGTACTCGAGTGCGGCGCGGGTGCCGTACGACGCCCCCCAAAGGTTGATCTGCGCGTAGCCGAGCGCGGCGCGCACCGCATCGATGTCGCGCACGGCAATCCAGGTGGCGTACTGGGCGAGGTCGTTGCCCGCGGCGAGCCGCTGCAGGCAATCGCGCAGCTGCTGTGCCTGCCGCGTCGAGTCGAACATCTCGGCCAGCCGCTGCGCTGCCGGCCGCTCGCGTTCGCAATCGAGCGGGTTCGATGCGCCGGTGCCGCGCTGGTCGACATAGACAATGTCACGACGCGCATTCAAGCGCGCGAACAGCGGCTGAACCTGGGCAGCGGCGGCACGTGCCGACTGGCCGGGGCCGCCGGCAAAGACGAATACCGGATCAAGCACTCGCGTGCGGGCGAGTGCCGGCACCACCGCATAGTGCACATCGATGCGGCGGCCGTCGGGACGATCGGGGTTCTCGGCGACCCGGACGTGGCCGCACTGGATTTCGCGCTCGATCCCTGTCAGCCGGCAAGGCTGCGTCGATGCCGCCGCGCCGGCGGGCAGCGCGCCGACGAGCAAAACGCCAAGGAGCACAGCACCGATGCGCAGCAAGACGATCGTGGACAATGGCTCAGCCATCGGCCAGCTTCAGGCCGAGTACACCGGCGACGATGAGCAGCGCGCAGCCGATGCGAAGCCAGGTGGCCGGTTCGTCAAACAGCGTGATGCCGGCCAGCATTGCGCCGGCCGCACCGATGCCGACCCAGGCCGCGTACGCGGTGCCCACCGGCAGCGCCTTCATCGCCAGGCCGAGCAGCGCAAACGAAGCCAGGGCGATGGCCAGCACCAGGGCGCT
>JBFINI010000385.1:0-3534 GCA_041611275.1 Burkholderiaceae bacterium | reverse complement strand
TTCGCGCAGTGCGCGCATCGCCGCGGTGGCATCTTCGCCGTGATTGAAGACGCGATCGTAGGCGTCGATGACTTCGACGAAACGCCGACTGGTGGGCGACAGCCGCAGCCGCGTGACGCCGGCCGCGGCAAGGTGCTCGCGTTCGCCGAGCGCGCACATCAGCCGCGCCGACAGCGTCTGCAGGCCGTTCAAGGCGAGGAATTCCTCGCCTTCCTGCGTGCTGAGCAGCAGTCCGTCGGCGTGCTCGATGCAGCGGAAGTCGCAGTCGTCGCGGTTTGTGCCGTAGTGGCGCGCAGTCAGGCAGCGCGCCGAGATCGCCAGCGGCATGCGCCCGAAAGCGAAGACCTCCGTGTCGAGTGTTCGTGAGCCGTCGCGCGGATTGGCCAGCGCGATCGCCTCCAGCGGCAGCTCGACCGGCGGCACCCAGCGCACGGCACCGATCGCCGCGAGCTCGTCGAGCGCTGCGCGGCTGTAGACGTTGATATGCGCGCCAATAACGAACGGACGGCCGGCGGCGGCGGCCACGGCCGCGGCATCGTTCGCTTCAAGCAGGAATTCACCCTGATCGGCCAACCGATGCATCGTGCGCAGTTCGGCTTCCGATTCGATCAACGCCTGCGTGGCCAGCACGACTTCCTTGCCGGCGGCCGCCAGATCGCGCGCCAGCGCCAGCCAGTCGTCGAGCTTCATCTCGTGCCGGCGCGAGCAGACGACTTCGCCGAGCGAGATGCTGTGCGCGGGCGAATCGGCGAGCTCGGCGTAGAAATCGAGCAGGTGCCGGCGCGGCCAGTAAGTGAGCACCGGTCCGACGCTCAACTGAAAATTCGCGGTCGATCTGTTTTTCATTTCCATGGCCTGTTGTAGGCGCCGAGCGTGTGCTGCTGGCCTTCGGCCAGGCGGCCGAGTGCCGCGGTCCACGCCGGCTGCGGTGCAAAGCGCGAGGGTGCGGCGGCCGCGGCGTCGATTGCCGCGCGCCAGATGCGGGTGACCTGTTCGACATATGCCGGGCTGCGCTGCCGGCCTTCGATCTTGATCGCTGCCACGCCCGCGGCGATCAGTTCGGGCAGGATCGGCAGCGTGTTCAGGCTGGTCGGTTCCTCGATCGCGTAGCCGGTCTCGCCGTCGACCGCGAAGCGGCCCTTGCACAGCGTCGGGTAGGCGCGTGCTTCGTCGGCCCCATAGCGATTGATCAGGATGCCGTTCAGTCGCGCGTCGACGCCGCGATCGGCACGCTCGCTCCAGACCACGTGAGACGCCGGCGAACAGGCACCGAAGTTGTTCGGCGACTGCGCGGTCGCATACGACGAAAGATGGCAGCGGCCCTCGACCATCACGCACAGGCTGCCGAAACCGAAGACCTCGATCTCGACCTTCGACTGGCGGATCAGGTGCGCGACCTGCGCCGCCGTCAGCACGCGCGGCAGCACCGCGCGCAAGATGCCGTAGCGCGCGCGATAGAACTCGATGGCCTCGTGATTGGTCGCCGAGGCCTGCACCGACAGATGCAGCGGAAGCCGCGGGTGCGTGCGCGCCGCGTAGGCCAGCACGGCGATGTCGGCCAGGATCAGCGCGTCGATACCAAGCCCGGCGGCGGTGTCCACCGCGCGCTGCCACGGCGCGATGTCGCGCGCGTCGGCGAAGGTGTTCAGCGCCATCAGCACCTTGCGCCCCCGCGCATGCGCGTAGGCGATGCCGTCGCGCGTGGCGGCAACGTCGAAGTTCAGGCCGGCGAAGTTGCGCGCATTGGTCGCGTCGCGCAGCCCCATGTAGACGGCGTCGGCGCCGGCGTCGATCGCCAGTTGCAGCGCCCGCAGCGAGCCCGCAGGCGAGAGCAGTTCCGGTTTGCGGGTCGGACTTGCGGCCGCCATGCTCAGGCGGGCACTGCCAGCGGCGTAGCCAGGCCGGCGCGCGTCGTCTGATCAACCGGCTCGCCGAGCAGATAGGCGATCAGCTCGCGCACCGGGCGGATCTGCTCGCCGAAGGGCAGCCTCCCGTCGCCGCGGAAGAACAAGCCGTTGCGAAGATCGCCGCGCAGGGCCGCAGCGAGCTGATGATCGATGCAGAACTGGCCGAGCTTGGCGATGCCATCGCGCAGTCCGCATTGGGCCAGGCAGTCAAACAGCATCGTGCAGCGCGCTTTGCCGCGCGCGGCGGCCTTGGCCTGCAACCTCGGCAGCGAACTCAGGTAGCGATCGAGCCACGGCGTGCGCACCGCGCGCGCCGGCAGGCCGGCCACGCTGAGGAACTCGACGATGTCCTCGCGCTTTGCCTCGGCCAACACGCGCTTGAATTCCGGATGCGCGTCGCTTTCCTCGGTCACCGCAAACGCGGTGCCGACCTGGACCGCCGAGGCGCCGAGGTCGAAGAGCTCGCGCACCCGCTGCGGCGAGTTGATGCCGCCGGCCGGAATCAGCGGCACCTGGTCCTCGGCGCCGAGCGAGCGCAGCAGAGCACGCGCCTCTGGCAGCACGTTCTCGAATTCGAAACGCGGCTCATCGAGGTCCTCGATCCGCGCCGCGCCCAAATGGCCGCCGGCGTGCTTCGGATGCTCAATGACGATCGCGTCGGGCAGCTTGCCCTTGCGCTCCCATTTCTTGAGGATGAGATTGACGCCGCGCGCATCGGACAGGATCGGTACCAGCGCCACGCGGGGATATTCGGCGGTCAGCTCGGGAAGATCGAGCGGCAGGCCGGCGCCGACCACGATCGCGTCGATGCCGCTGCGGCACGCCTGCCGCACGTAGGCGGCGTATTCGGATACCGCGCGCATGACATTGACCGCCAGCAGCCCGGCGCCGGCGGCGATGCGCCGTGCGGCGCCGATCTCGCGGTCGAGTGCCTCCAGATTGGCGTCATTGATCGCCA
This sequence comes from Burkholderiaceae bacterium, assembly GCA_041611275.1. GTDB lineage: Bacteria > Pseudomonadota > Gammaproteobacteria > Burkholderiales > Burkholderiaceae_F > JADJWR01. The sequence goes on along the minus strand of JBFINI010000385.1, from coordinate 669 downwards.
CCTTGGCCTCTGGCCCAAGGCCGATGTTGGTCGTGCGCGCCATCAGGTCGGGATGGTGGCGGCGCAGATCGACCGAGGCAAGCGTGCCGACCGCATTGTTGGCGGCGACCGTGCCGGCCAGCCGGTGCGCCGAAATACCGACGCCCATGCCGCCTTGCACGATCGGCTTGAGCACACGGCCAGCGAGGATCAGGGGCGGCAATCTGGCGAAGTTCATGGGCAGGCTCCTTCGGCGGTCTTCAGCTGCGCCCGCGCCGATCCATGCGCCGCCGGGGCTCCCGATGCGGGACGACCTGTAAGTGTCGCGACACACGGCTCGCGCAACCTTGAGCCGCATCAACTGAAAGTCGAACTCTGGCGGGCCGCGGACGCAAATTCAGAGTTGATCCCATCTGCGCGCCAGTGGCGGCCGCGTCCGGGCCAGGACGCGGGCGGCCAATCAGGCCCGGGCCGCCGGCGCGGCCAGCGCGTCGGAAAAGCAGAAATCCTCGGGCAGGCCGTGGGCGACGAAGGCGGGCTTGACCGCCTCGACCATCTGCACCGAGCCGCAGGCGTAGATGGCGCAGTCGGCCAGCTGCGGAAAGTCGGCGAGGATCGCTTCGTGCACGAGGCCGGTGCGGCCGCGCCAGTCATCGTCCGGCCCCGGTTCCGACAGCACGGGCACGTAGG
>JBFINI010000384.1:0-3534 GCA_041611275.1 Burkholderiaceae bacterium | reverse complement strand
GCCAGCCGCACCGCCTCGGCGCGATCGGTATCCGTGCTCGCGGCGGCCGTCAGCGTCTGCGACAGCAGCTTGTCGAGCATCGGCGACGGTGCCTGGCTGGCGCGCCGGGCGCTGCGCGCCGCATCGACGGCGGCGGCCTTCTCGTTCAGCTTTAACGACGTCAGCGCGATGCCGTAATAGGCGGCGGCGATCGAAGGCGCGCTGCGCTGCTCGAGCTGGCTGCGGAAGAGGACCGCCGAGTCGCGCAGGCCCTGCACGGTTTCATCCTGCAGTACCCGCAGCCGCGCACGGATGAGGTGGAAATCGAGCGAGTCTGGGCGCTGTCGCACGCGTAACTCGCGTACGCGGTTCTGGATATCGCTCATCCGTTCGACCGTCAGCGGGTGGGTGCGCAGATAAGCGGGTGCCGCAGTTTCATAGATGCGCGTGCCCTGCTGCAGACGGCCGAAGAAGGTGGCCATTGCGGCCGGATCGAAACCGGCGTTCAGCAGGATCTGAAAGCCGATGCGATCGGCCTCACGCTCGGCCTCGCGAGAGAAGTTCAGCTGCTGCTGGACGGCGGCCGCCTGGCCGCCGAGAATCGCCGCCTGCGTCAGGTCGGCGCTCGAGGCCGAATTGCTGCGCGCGGCCAGCAGTGCCAGCAGCAGCGCGCCGATGGCGATGTAACTGCCCTCACGCTGCTTGGCCAGCATGCGCGCGATGTGGCGCTGCTCGATATGACCAATCTCGTGCGCCAGCACGGCGGCCAGCTCGGATTCGTTGGCCGCGCCGAGCACGAGCCCGCTGTGCACGCCGATGAAACCACCCGGCAACGCAAAGGCGTTGAGCATCGGATCGCGCGCGGCGAAGAACTCGAAGTCCGAGTGGCGCGCTGGGCTCGCCGCCACCAGCTTGTAGCCGAGCGCGTTCAGATACTCCTCGGTATCGGGGTCGGCCAGATACAGCGGGTCACGCCGCGCTTCCAGCATGATCGCCTCGCCAAGCCGGCGCTCGTTGGCTGGCGACAGATCGTCGGCAGCGACGTCGCCGAGTGCGGGCAACTGGCTGGTCTGCGCGCGGACCGGCGCGATGACGCCACCTGGCGTGGCAAGCGCGCAGGCAAGCGCAGTGACAATCAGGCGTTGGGCGAGGCGGGCCACGATCCGGGGCAGGCGTTCAGCGCAAGAGGCGAGGAGAAGCCTTTGTATGATAGTTGCACCGTCAGACCGGATCGATTGCGCTTTCGTTCCTGTTTGTAACCCTTGGCCTGAGCCTGCCCGGCCGCGGCAGGACGCACACCAAAGTGCGACGCATGAAGGTAACCCGATGAGTTCACTGACCCATTTTGATGCCGCCGGCGAGGCGCACATGGTCGATGTCGGCGACAAGCCCGTCACGCATCGGGTCGCGGTGGCTGCCGGGCGCATCCGCGTCTTGCCAATGACGCTCGACCTGATTCGTGCCGGCACGACCAAGAAAGGCGACGTGCTCGGTGTAGCCCGCATCGCCGCCATCCAGGGCGCCAAGCGGACGAGCGAGCTGATCCCGTTATGCCATCCGCTGGCGCTCACGCGCATCGCCGTCGACTTTACGATCGACAGCGAGTCGAGCAGTGTCGAGTGCACCGCGCGGGTCGAAACGCGCGGCCAGACCGGCGTTGAGATGGAGGCGCTCACGGCGGTACAGGTTGGGCTGCTGACCATCTACGATATGTGCAAATCGGCCGACCGCGGTATGGTGATCGACGCGGTGCGGCTGCTCGAAAAACACGGCGGCAGAAGCGGCAGCACCGTCAGCGAGAATCGCTGACGTTTGGAGGCGCGCAGCGCCGGCCCACCGCTGCAAAGGAGGCATTCAGTCATGGATCCAAGCGTCTCACTGGGTGAGCGCATTGCGGAGCTTGCGCGCACGCTGCTCGAAAGCGGAATGATCTATCTGCCGAGCGTGGTTGGCGCGGTGCTGCTGCTGTTCGTCGGCTGGGTGCTGGCCAAGATCCTGCGCGCATTGGCCAATCGCACGCTGGTGCTGCTCGATGCCGGACTGGTGCGGCTGCTCGGCGAAGGCCGCGCGGGCCGGTTGCGCCTGGCGCGCTCATCCGACGTGCTTGGCACGATCGTCTTCTGGGCCGTGATGCTGTTCTTCGTCACCGCCGCCACCCAGGTACTCGGGCTCGCCACGTTCACGCAGTGGCTGGCTCGCCTGCTCGAATACCTGCCGACACTGGTTGCCGGGTTGTTGATCGTCATTGCCGGCTATCTGGCGTCGCGCTTCGTCGCCGACCTGATTCTGTCGACGGCGAGCCGCATCGCACCGGCGCAGCGCACCGTCGTCGCACGGGCCGCGCAGTTGACGATCCTGATCGGCGCCATCCTGATTGGTGCCGACCAGATCGGCATCAAGGTCACGTTCCTGGCGATCTTCGCCGGCGCCGCATTGCTGGCTGTTGCCGGCGGCGTGGTGGTGGCCACCAGTCTCGGTGCGCGCACCCATGTGGCCAACCTCATCGGCGCCCATCAAATGCGCCAGACCTATGCGGTCGGCCAGCACATCCGCATCGCCGGCCACGAGGGGCGGATTCTCGAACTGACGCCGCACTCGGTAGTGCTGGAGACCGACGAAGGTCGCTTGAGCGTGCCCGGCCGTGTGTTCAGCGAAGAGGCGGTCATGATGATGGCGCGCGGAGGGGACAGTGACTGAACTCGACGATCTCACGCACGCGTTCGTCAGCACGCACCCGGTTGCCGCCGCGCGCGAACTGGAGCGGCTCGACGCGGCCGAAGCGGCGGCCCTGTTCGCGCAGGTGCCAGCGCGGCTGACAGCGCCGGTACTCGAAGCGATGCTGCCGCAGGCAGCAGGGCGTTGTCTGGACTTGCTGGCACCGGACCGCGCCGCCCTGGTGGTGAGCGCGCTCGGTGCGCCGGCAGCGGCAGGAATTCTGCGCCACGTGGCCGAGCAAGCACGCAAACCGTTGCTCGACGCTTTGCCCACTGCAGCAGCGGTGGCCTGCCGGGCCTTGCTGCGCTATCCGGAAGATGCGATCGGCGCACTGGCTGACACCTCGGTGGTGACGCTGCCGGTTTCAGCCGTGGCGGACGAGGCCTTGCAGGCCGTGCGCCGGCGCGGTGGTGACAGCGCGACGGATCTATACGTCGTCGGCGACGATCATCGACTGCTCGGCGTGGTGAAGCTGCCTGCGCTGCTGCGCGCGGCAGAGGGCGCGAAACTGCAGTCGCTGCTGCGCCGGTCGCCGACACTGCCGGCGTTAATGCCCCTGGCCGGCGCGGTGACGCATGCCGCTTGGCTCGATGCCAATACGCTGCCGGTAATCGAACACGGTGGCCGTTTTCTTGGCGCGCTGTCGGCGGCCACGCTGCGGCGGGCATTGGCAGGGCGGCCAGCCGCCACGGAGCCGACTGAGCAGACACTGGGCGGAATCCTCGGCGATACCTACTGGTCGGCGGTGTCGTCGCTATCGCAGGCGGCCGTCGCGCTTCTGCCCGCGGCCGTGCGGAGGAGCGAATGAGCGTAGAGGTACTGCCCGCCGTCGCAGCACTG
>JBFINI010000383.1:0-3546 GCA_041611275.1 Burkholderiaceae bacterium | reverse complement strand
GCCGCCCGAAGGGCGAATCCCGGCGCGCGCCGGGCCGCCTCAAGCGCGAACGCTTTGCGCGCGGCAACAGGGTCGCCCCGTGAACAGGCCGCATCAAGTGATCGCCGGGGCAGCATTGCACGATGCTGGCCTCGGCGCGCTTCGATCGCTGCAAGCGATCGGCGGCGGCGACATTGCAGCGGCCTATCGCGTCGACGGCGACGAGCGACGCTGCTTTCTGAAGATCGGTGCCGCCGACTTCCCGTTCGAGGCCGAAGCCCAGGCGCTCGAAGAAATCGCCGCCACCAAGTCGCTGCGCGCGCCGAAGGTGTTCGCCTGCGGGCGCAGTGGTAGCGCCGGCTACCTGCTGCTCGAATGGATCGACCTGGCGGGCAGCGGCGACTGGGCGGCTGCCGGCCGCCAACTGGCCCGGCTGCACGGGCACAGGCATGCGCAGTTCGGCTGGTCGCGCCAGAACACGATCGGCGCCAGCCCGCAGCTCAACACGCCGCACGCCAACTGGGCCGAGTTCTACCGCGAGCAGCGGCTGCGACCGCAGTTCGCCATGGCCGCAGACCGCCGCCTGGACCAGCTCGCTTTATTGGAAGGCAAGACCTGTGCTGCCTCGGACGCGCTGCTCGCCGCGCATGCGCCGGCGGCGTGCCTGCTGCACGGTGACCTGTGGCGCGGCAATCTCGCCTTCGATGCGCACGGACAGCCGGTCATTTTCGACCCGGCGACCTACTACGGCGATGCAGAGACCGACCTGGCGATGAGCCGGTTGTTCGGCGGTTTTGCGGACAGCTTCTATCGCGCCTATGCCGACGAGCGGCCGGCGATGCCCGGCGCTGATCAGCGTCTGCCCCTGTATCAGCTATATCACGTGCTCAATCACGCCAACATCTTCGGCGGCGGCTATGTGGCGCAGGCGGTGGCGCTGATCGAGCGACTGTCGCGGCAGGTTTGACGCGGCGCCCAGACAGGTCGTCCTGATGCGGCATACTTGCGCGCTTTCGCGCCCCGTCAGCCTCGCATGCCTGCCTCTGCACCCGCACGTAAACCGAAAATCATCGTCCGCAATTCACGTGTTCATGGCCGCGGCGTCTACGCCGGCCGCGACCTCAAGAAGGGTGAACGCATCATCGAGTACAAAGGCGAGGTGATCAGCTGGCGGGAGGCCGATCGCCGGCCGCCGTCGGACCCGGACGACCCCAACCACACCTTCTACTTTTCGCTCGACGACGGCAAGCATGTCATCGACGCCAATGTCGACGGCAACGCCGCGCGCTGGATCAACCACTCGTGCGATCCGAACTGCGAAACTGAGGAGGACGACGGCCGCGTCTACATCGAGGCGCGACGCAACATCAAGGCCGGCGAAGAGCTGTTCTACGACTACGGCCTGATCATCGACGAGCGGATCACACCGACACTGAAGAAGCAGTACCGCTGCCTGTGCGGCGCGCGGGACTGCCGCGGCACGCTGCTGGCGCTGCGCAGACGCAAGAAGTCCTGACGGAGGATTGATCGATGCAGATATCGATGTTTGCGATGAGCATGCCCATTTTCATCAAGTCGCTTTCCAACCTGTCGGCGATTCTCGACAAGGCCGAAGCGTTCGCCGCGGCGAAGAAGATCGACCCCGTGGTGCTCGCCAACATGCGGCTGGCGCCCGACATGTTCCCGCTGCTCTTGCAGGTGCGCGTCGCCTGCGACTTCGCCAAGGGCGCCACGGCGCGGCTGGCCGGCGAGGAGCCGCCGAAGTGGGAGGACAACGAAACGAGCCTCGCCGACCTGCGCGCGCGCATCGCCCGCACGATCGAGTTCGTCCGCGGCTTCGACGCTTCACGCTTCGACGATGCCGCCGAGCGCGCGATCACGGTGGTGATGCGCGGCGAACCCGTTCATTACGTCGGCCTCCCTTACCTGGCGCACGTGGTGCTGCCGAACTTCTTCTTCCACCTGACGACCGCCTACGCGATCCTGCGTCATGCCGGCGTCGAGCTTGGCAAGCGCGACTTCATCGGCAAGGTCTGAAGCGCCTCAGCCACCGGCCACCGCGCGCCGCCGGCGCCGCGCGACCGGACCGCCGCGATGCTTCGGCGCAACCGCTTGCCGCCGCGCATCAGCGCCGGCAGCGGCCTGCGCCCGCTCCTGCAGCCATTCGACCAGCAGGCGCGCGCTGGTGGTCAGCGACTCGCGCGATCGCAGGCAGATGACGAATCGCCGCTCTGCCCAGCCATCGGTGAGCGACAGCAACTGCAGGTTGAGGGCGCGCGCATGCGCTTGCACGGCTTCGCGCGGCACCACCGCGATGCCGAGCCCGGCGGCAACGTTGCGGCAGGCTGCCTCGAAGTTCGAGACCTGGATGCGGTGGCGCAGCGGCTTGGCCGCCAGCGCCGCGGCGCGCCTGAGCGTTTGCTGAACGATGCTGCCGGGCTGGATCTCGATCTGCTCATAGGCCAGCGCGTCGACAAAGGCGACCCGGCTGCCGCCGGCCAGCGGGTGCGTCGGCCGCATCGCGACGCACAGGTGGTCGGCGCGGTAGCGCAGCGTCTGCAAGCCCTTCAGATCGCCGGCGTCCCAGCACACGCCGAAGTCGGCGGCGCCTTCGCGAACGCCGCGGACGATCTCGGAGCTGACCCGTTCCTCGAGGCTGACTCGGACGTGGCGGTTGGCGGCAAGGAAGGCGCCAACGTCGTCGGGCAGGAATTCCGACAGCACGGACAGGCTGGCGAACACGCGCACGCTGCCCTGCACGCCGCTGGCGAATTCGCTCAGTTCGGCGTGCAGTTGCTCCATCGTGCCGAGTACGTCGCGCGCGCGCCGCAGCAGCGCCTCGCCGGCGGGCGTCGGCACAATGCCGCGGCGCCCGCGCTCGAGCAGCGCGACGCCGAGATCGGCTTCGAGCGCGGCGATGCGTTTGCTGATTGCCGACGGCACGATCGCCTCGCGCGCGGCGGCGCGGGCGATGTTGCGCTCGTCGCAGACGGCGATGAACAGCCGCAGCGTGACCGGATCGAAAGTGCGCGGCATGGATCGGCACGGCTCGCGTGCAAGGTTGCGGGCCCGCAGAAGCGGTGCCCGCCGAGCCGATTGTCTGCCGTTCCGATACGGAACGCCAGCGCTGCCGAAATAACGCTGGTGCGCCGCACTGGAATGTCTAAAGTGCGGCTCGTCCAGCATTGAAGACAGACGGCAAGGACCGTCCCCGGCCAAAGAGACGCGATTCGACATGTCCCCCTATCCAGTGCACGTCGTGATCCGCGAAGTGGGCCTGCGCGACGGCCTGCAGAGCATTGCCACGGTCATGTCGACCGAACGCAAGCGTCAATGGGTGCACGAGGCCCATGCCGCCGGACAGCGCGAGATCGAGGTCGGCTCATTCGTCCCGGCGAGACTGCTGCCCCAACTGGCCGACACCGCAGAGGTGCTCGCCTATGCGAAGACGCTGCCGGGGCTGACCGCCTCGGTGCTGGTGCCGAACCTGAAGGGCGCCGAGCGCGCGCTCGACTGCGGGGCCGACCTGATGATCATCCCGTTATCGGCCAGCCACGCGCACAGCCT
>JBFINI010000382.1:0-3565 GCA_041611275.1 Burkholderiaceae bacterium | reverse complement strand
GACTCGCGCCTGCTGCTGGGCGAGCAGGTTGCTGCGCTGGATCGCTGGATCGGTCGCCGAAATCCCGCCGTCGAATGGGCTCTGCCGGCGCAGATGCGCAACGTGAGCGGCGCGGATCATGATTTTGGAAGGGACGCAGCCGACGTTGACGCACGTGCCCCCAATGAGGCCGCGCTCGATCAGGGTGACGGTTGCCCCTTGCTCGACCGACTTCAGGGCCGCCGCCATCGCAGCCCCACCGCTGCCGATCACGGCGACCTGCAGGCGATCATCGCGTTCGCCACTTCCGGCCTTGCGACGGTGCGCGCCGAGGGCCGCGTCATTGGACCTCGAGACATGCGACGTGACGTCGCCGTCAACTCGGGCCCGATACCCCAGCGCCGTCACCGCCGTGAGCATCATTTCGACAGCGGCGAATGGATCGGCCCGCACCTGCGCGCGTCCCTGTTCGTAAGACACGCACGCCTCGCGCACGCCTCGCACAACCTCCAAGGCCGCCTTGACGCGTTTCGCGCAGCCGCCGCAGGTCATACCCTCAATGGCCAGTTCGATCATGGTGGGCCCGCTCACTGGTCGCAGGGTGACCCTTCAGTAACGCAACGGGCCGCCTGCTGTCGCTTGCGCCACAGCGCATAGGCGGTCAGGCCCACGAACATCGCCAGCGCCGGCAGCAACACGTAGTCCAGATAGCCGGTGATCGCGGCCAGGCCGACGGCGCCCAGCAAGATGAACAGCACCGGCGTGAAGCAGCACAGCGCCGCGACGACCGTGCCGATGATGCCGACCTTGAGCAAGGTGTTCGATCCGTTCGAACTCACCTCTTTACCTCGGCCGGAAAACCGACATTGGCGCTGGCCTGCGCCAGCGCCTGAACGTTTGTCTTGGCATCATCAAACGTCACGACCGCTTCCCGTTTCTCGTAACTCACTTCGACCTTGCTCACGCCATCGACCTTGGAAATCGCCTTCTTGACGATGATCGGGCAGGCAGCGCAAGTCATGCGCTCCACCGCAAGCGTGACGGTTTGCGCTGCGGCCCACGCCGGCGACACGGCAACGACCCAGAAAAGGAATACGAACAGCTTCGTCATCGCAGACTCCTGGTCATTCCCCGATCAATAAAAGAACGGAAGGACATAGGGAAAGCCGACGGCGACCAGCACCAGCACGACGACCAGCCAGAAAAGCAGCTTGTACGCGATGCGTACGCGCGGAATGGCGCAGGCCTCGCCCGGCTTGCTGTCCGTCGTTGGTCTGTAGATCTGCCGCCAGGCAAAAAACAACGCAACGAGCGCCGCACCGATGAAGATCGGACGATACGGCTCAAGGGCCGTCAGATTGCCGATCCAGGCTCCGCTCAATCCCAGCATCACCAACGCGAGTGGCCCTAGACAACACGCCGAGCCAAGTATCGCCGCCACCCCGCCGGCGAACAGTGCTCCGCGACCGGTTTGTGCTTCAGACATGCGATCACCGCTCCTCATTTCGCAGGACTGGCGTAACGTTACTTCCGTACCTGTGTACGGAGTCAAGCGCAATGGACCATCCACAAGAGAACATGACCATCGGTGCCTTCGCGGGTGTCGCTGGGGTCAATGTGGAAACGATCCGCTTCTACCAGCGCAAGGGTCTTTTGCCCGAGCCGCGCCGTGTCCGCGGCAGCATCCGCCGCTATGGCGATGCGGATGTGGCGCGGGTGAGGTTCGTGAAATCAGCTCAGCGCTTAGGCTTCAGCCTGGACGGGGTCGCCGAGCTCCTGCGGCTGGAGGACGGCGCACACTGCGACGAGGCACGCGCACTGGCTGAGCAGAAGCTCAGTGATGTGCGCAAGAAACTTGATGACCTTCGTCGCATCGAAGCTGTTCTTGCGGAAATGGTCGAGCGTTGTAGCGCCACGAGTGGCAATCTGAAGTGTCCCTTGATCAGTTCGCTGCAGGAAGGAAGTCAATAAGGCGGCGCCGAGATCTGGACGCGACTCTGAACACGATTGATTCTGCGATCAGCTTCTGTTTCGGATTCTTCGTCCAGAGCCTCGCGCGCCTGGCCGCCAGCTTCCGGCACATGTGCAGAACCATGATCAAAGCCCGTTTCTGGTCGACGCTTGTCCATGATCGACCGCTATCGAGAAACAAACGCGGTGGCTGCTATTGGCCGACCGCGACCGGCCAGCGGTCGAAGCTTCACGCGTCCAAGCCTGTCCGCCGGCGAGCCGCCGCGCGCCCGGTGCTCACAAATCGGTTTGCAGCAACTGCGCGTAGCGCGCGGCGTCGATATTGCCGCCGCTGACGATCACGCCAACGCGCTTGTTGCGCAGATCGATCAGGCCTTCAAGCGCGGCGGCCGCCCCCAGGCAGCCGGTCGGTTCGACCACCAGCTTCATCCGTTCCATGAAGAAGCGCATCGTGCGCACCAGTTGCGCGTCGGACACGGTCAGCACGTCGGCGACCAGCGCCCGGATCACCGGAAAGGTCAGCTGGCCGGCATGCTGTGTCTGGGCGCCGTCGGCGATCGTCTTCGGCACGTCGATGTGCACGATCTCGCCCTTGCGCAGGCTCAGCTGCACATCGTTACCGGCCTCGGGCTCGACACCGATGACGCGGCAATCGGGCGCCAGGTGCTTGGCGGCAGTAGCGCAGCCGGAGATCAACCCGCCGCCGCCGACGCAGACCAGCAGCAGGTCGAGCCCGCCGATATCGTGCAGCAGTTCGAGCGCCGCCGTGCCCTGGCCGGCCATCACCTGTGCGTGGTCGTACGGCGGGATCAACGTCATGCCGCGCTCGGCCGCCAGCTGTGCGCCCAGCGCTTCGCGGTCCTGCGTGTAGCGGTCGTACAGAATCACTTCGGCGCCGTAGCCGCGGGTGGCCGCGATCTTCAGCGGCGGCGCATCGGCCGGCATGATAATCAGCGCCGGCATGCCGATGATCCGCGCCGACAGCGCGATCGCCTGCGCGTGGTTGCCGCTGGAATAGGCGAGCACGCCGGCTTTGCGCTGCGCCGGTGTGAACTGCGCCAGGGCGTTGTAGGCGCCGCGAAACTTGAAGGCGCCCATCCGCTGCAGGTTTTCGCACTTGAAGAAAAGCTGCGCGCCGGTCATCTCGTTGGCGGTGCGCGAGGTCGCGACCGGCGTGCGGTGCGCCACGCCCTGCAGGCGCGTGGCGGCGGCCTCGATGTCGGCAAACGAGATGGCGAGCACGGCGGATTCCTTCGTCGGCGACTGGTGCTGCAGTGTAGAGGCGCGCTACTGGCGCCGCGTGTACTGCAGGCGCCAGGCCGAGTGCCAGGTGGCGCCATCGTCTTTCGAGATCTGCCAGTCCCAGGTCAGTGAATCGGCGGTGACGTCGGCAAAAACCATCCGCTGGCGCACGCGTTTGCCGGCGAGCGGTGCGCGGCGCGACAGGATCATTCGGCCATCGCGGAACTCGCCCTCGAACCTGAGACTCTGCAACAGTGCGAGTTGCTCCTCGCGCCGAAAATCCACTCCCGGCAATGCCCTCGCCTCGCGCAGCGACTTCTGCAGCTTGCCGTCGTCGAACAGCGGTTCATAATAGTGATCGCGGATAGGGAAT
>JBFINI010000381.1:0-3580 GCA_041611275.1 Burkholderiaceae bacterium | reverse complement strand
GCTTCGACGTGCGCGGTGAGCTGGTGGTCGGCGCCGATGTCTTCATCGACGTGAACTGCGTGTTCGAAGGCCGCGTCGAGCTGGCCGACGGCGTGCACAGCGGCCCGAACCACGTGCTGCGCGATTGCACGATCGGCGCCGGTACCGAGGTGCTCGGCTTCTGTTACCTGGAAAGCGCGAGAATCGGCGCCCACGCGCGCATCGGCCCGTTTGCCCGCACGCGGCCGCAGGTGGTGCTGGCCGATGAAGTGCACATCGGCAATTTCGTCGAGGTGAAGAATTCGCAGCTCGCGCACGGCGCCAAGGCCAACCACCTGTCGTATGTCGGTGATGCCAGCGTCGGCCGCAAAGTCAACATCGGCGCCGGCACCATCGTCGCCAACTACGACGGCGCCAACAAGCACCGCACGGTGATCGAAGACGACGTGCACACCGGCTCGAACTCGGTGCTGGTCGCGCCGATCACCGTCGGCGCCGGCGCCACCGTCGGCGCTGGCTCGACCGTGGCCGGTACCGTGCCGGCGGGCAAGCTGACCGTTGCGCGCGCGCGGCAGGTGACCATCGAGCGCTGGACGCGGCCGGTGAAGAAGCCTTCGAAGTAAGACGACGCGCGGCCGCCGATCAGGAGCGCGGCAGATGAGCGTGGTCCGTCGCGTGGTCGTTGCCCAGGCGTACAACGTGACTCGATGAGTTCCTTTGGCGAAGCCCGCGTCCCGCTGGCGATCGACGCGCCGCGACTGCGACTGCGCCTGCCGATCGAAGACGACTGGAGGCCGCTGCACGCGTACTACGGCGATGCGGACAGCGTGCGTTACACCGTCGGCGCGCCGCTGACGCAGGCGCAGACCTGGCGCACGCTGGCCGGCATTGTCGGGCACTGGACGTGGCGCGGCTACGGCCCGTACACGTTGTGCGCCAGGGCTGACGGCGCCGTGCTTGGCGTTGCCGGGCTGTGGTTTCCCAATGACTGGCCCGAACCGGAAATCAAGTGGGCGCTGGTGCCGACGGCACGCGGCAAAGGTCTCGCGGCCGAGGCTGCGCGCGCGGTGCGGGCGATGGCGCGCGAACACCTTGCCGATCTGCGGCTGATCAGTCTGGTCGCCGACGGCAATGACGCATCGGTGCGGGTCGCGCTGGCCGTCGGCGCGCGCTGGGAGCGAGACATCGATTTCCGGGGCGGCCGCGCCGCCATCTACCGGCACTCGGATTAGCGGCGCCTGCCGCCGCGCCAGGGCGCAACGGCAAGCAGCAACCAGCCGGCGAGGAACAACAGGCCACCGACCGGGGTGATGGCGCCGAACGTTCGCCAGCCGCTGAGCGCCAGCGCGTACAGGCTGCCGGAAAAAAGCAGCGTGCCGCCGATGAAGCACCAGCCGCTGGCGGTCGCCGCGCCGCCGGGCCAGCGTGTCGCTGCCCAGGCCACTGCCAGCAGCGCCAGCGCGTGGAACATCTGATAGCGCGCGCCGGTGTCGAAGGCGGCCAGCAGGTCGGGCGCCAGCCGTGCCTGCAACGCATGCGCGCCGAAAGCGCCGGCGGCCACCGCCATGAAGCCGCTGAAGGCGCCGAATACGACGAACAGGCGTTCCATCAGTCAAGGCCGCGATGTAACGAACGCACCGGTGTGCGCCGGCAGAAAAGAAGCAGCGAGGACGACAGACGGAAACTCATGGCGACGATGCCTTTACTTTAGACGGGCTTTTCGGCTTGAACGCGGCAGGCGCACCATAATTGGCGGCCAATCCATCTGCGAGAGCCCAACCATGGCCGAAACCCGCCACGGCATCCCGCCGGAGTTCCTCGATGCGGCCGACGAGTTCGTGCAACTCGCCAACAGGCTCGCCGACAGTCATTCGCGCGAGTTCATTGCCGCGGCGATGATGTACGCAACAGCACGCTTCAACGCGTTCTCGTGGTTGACACGAGAGGACAGGCCCGGGCAGACGCTCGATCAGGCGGCCACTTATATCGCCTCGGAGTTCGACAAGATGCTGCGCGACAACGTCGAGGAGCTGACGCCGCACTATCAGGCGGACGGCACCGCCGGCAAGCACTGACGCTAACCTCGGCGGCCGAAGGGCGGCCGGCCGCGCCAATAGCGCAGCATCAGCCAGCCACCGAGCATGCCGCCCAGATGCGCAAAGTGAGCGATCCCGCTGGCCGCACCGGTGACGCCGAGCGTCAGTTCGAGCCCGCCGTAGAGCACGGCGAACAGCCAGGCTGGCATCGGGATCGGCGGAATGAGCAGCACGATCGTCCGGTGCGGGAACAGCATCGCGTAGCCGAGCAGCAGGCCGAACAGTCCGCCCGAGGCGCCCACGGTCGGATAGGCGATCGGTGAGCCCGAGGCGACCAGCAGCTGCACGGCGCCAGCCACCAGCACGCTCGCCGCGTAGTAGTGCAGCAATCGGCGCGGCCCCCAGACCCGTTCGAGTTCCGAGCCGAACATCCACAGCCCGTACATGTTGAAAGCCAGGTGCAGCAGGCTGCCATGCAGTAGCCCATAGCTGGCCAGTTGCCAAGGTGCGAAGCCCCCACCAAGCGGCCACAACGCGAACCACTCGAACAGCGACACGCCGCCGGTGAGCAGCGCCAGCGCCGAGACGCCGGTCGTGACCACGAGCAGCAGCTGCGTCATCGATTGCATCGAAGCCGTTCTCCAAATAAAGCGCCGATCCGAGCCGTCGGGCGCAGCGCTGCACAGGCAGCACGCCAGGCCATTACTTTGGACACGGGTTGGAGGCGTTGCTGGCGCCTTCAGTTCCGTGGGCCGCAGGTGGCGAGTCTGCGCCGGCGCGGGCAGGCACCAGGTCGGCTGCGCGACAATTGTGCGATGACGATGAACGATCAGGTTCTGGACGCGCGCAGGGATCTCGCCTGCGCGCTGCGTGCCGCGCAGCACTTCGGCCTCGGCGAGGGCATCTGCAATCACTTTTCGCTCGCCGTGCCCGGCCGCGAGGGGCAATTCCTGATCAATCCGCAGGGGTTGCACTGGAGCGAGATCAGCGCTGACGACCTGATCGTCATCGATGCACAGGCAAGAAAGATCGAAGGACGGCACGATGTCGAACCGACCGCCTTCTTCATCCACAGCGCCATCCATCGGCTGTTGCCCGATGCGGCCTGTGTGCTTCACACGCACATGCCCTTCGCCACCGCGCTGACCATGTTGCAGGGCGGGCGGCTGGAGATGGCGCACCAGAATGCGCTGCGTTTTCACCGCCTGGTCGCCTACGAGAACGAGTACAACGGCTTGGTGCTTGACCAAGGCGAGGCCGAACGTATCGCCCGCCGCATGGGCGCTGCCACCGTGCTGTTCCTCGCCAATCACGGCGTCATCGTGCGCGGTCCGAACGTCGCCTGGGCGTTCGACGATCTTTACTATCTTGAGCGGGCCTGCATGCACCAGGTGCTGGCGCAGGGCACCGGCAGGCCGCTGAAGCTGATTCCGGAGGGCGTGGCGACGCGCACGGCCCGGCAGATCGCCGGCGAACGGCAACAGTCCGAATTGCATCTGGCTGCGCTGCGGCGGATGTTCGATATCCTCTGATACGGCGCAACCGTGAGCCCTCCGAAATCGCGT
>JBFINI010000380.1:0-3610 GCA_041611275.1 Burkholderiaceae bacterium | reverse complement strand
GCCCCGGGCGGCGAACGTCTGGTGGCGCGGCGGCTCGGCGCCACGCAACTGGTTGCCTGTGCAGCGCCGGCCTATCTGGATGCCCACGGCGCGCCGCAGGTGCCGGCCGATGTAGCGCAGCACCGAGTGCTGACCTATGCCTACGTGTCGTCGCCGTTCCAATGGCGCCTGATCGACGGCACCGGTGCCGAGCACGAGGTGCGCGTCAGCGGGCCGCTGCATGCCAACAGCGGCGAACTGCTGGTCGCCGCGGCGATCGCAGGAATGGGCATTGTGTTCGAGCCGGATTTCGTGGTCGGCCCGCACCTGGCCCGTGGCGAACTGCGCCGCGTACTCGACGGCTACACCGGACCGAAACTGGATGTCTGGGCGGTCTACCCAAGCCGGCGGCACCTGTCGGCGAAGGTGCGGGCCTTTGTCGATTACCTGGCCGAAGTGTTTGCCGCCGACCCGTTGTGTCCGGCCGCGGCGTCCCCCACCGTCAAGAAAAGCCCCCCTTCGAAACGGCGCGCACGACGTTGACGGCGCGGCCCGGCGGCCGCCGCCCCTACACGGCCTTTGTGCTGCCTTGCACCAATAGATGCGCGCCTCTAGCGAGCGCGATTGACCGCCGCGGGCTGCTTAGGAAATAGTACGAACGTTCGATTTATTTTGAGGGCTACGGGCGTAGCCTTGCTGCCATCGATCCATTGACCCAGCTCCGCATGCCGCTGTCCTCCGCGATCAGTTCGCTTGCCGCACCGCTGCGCGATTCGCTGCCGCAACGCAAGGGCGATCTCACGCGGGCGGCGATCGTCGAGGCGGCGCTGGCCATCGCCCGCCGCGACGGGCTCGAGGGCCTGACCATCGGCGCGCTGGCCGCACAGATGCGGATGAGCAAGAGCGGCGTATTCGCACATTTCGGCGCCCGCGAGGAACTGCAGCGCGCGGTGCTGGCCGAATACGCGGCGCGCTTTGTCGACACTGTGCTGCGGCCGGCGGTGCGACGTCCACGCGGCCTGGCGCGGCTGCAGGCGATCCTCGATAACTGGCTCAGGCTGATGGCGCGCGAGATCGAGCAGGGCTGCCTGATGATCAGCGGCAGCATCGAGTACGACGACCGCCCGGGGCCGATGCGCGATGCGGTGGTCGAGATCATCCGCGGCTGGACGGCAGAGTTGCTGCAGGCGATCGAAGGCGCCAAGGCAACCGGCGAACTGCGCGCCGATCTCGACGGCGGCCAACTTGCCTTCGAGATCTACGGCCTGATGCTCGGTTTCCACCAGAACGCCCGCCTGCTGCGTGCCGCCAACAGCGCCCGCCGTGCGCGCGCCGGGCTGCAGCGGCTGATCGAAGGCGCGCGCAGCAAGACGAATGCAACCAGCCGCCAGGCTTCCGGCCGCACCCTTTCCGCTTCCAGCCGCGCTACGCCCAGAACAGGGCGCAAGGCGCGGACATCGTCACCCTGAGGAGTCGTCATGCCGACCTATACCCCGCCTCTGCGCGACCAGCAGTTCGTGATGCACGAGGTGCTCGGCGCCGCCGATCTGTTCAAACAGATGCCGCGCTATCACGAGGTCGATGCCGATGTGATCAACCACGTGCTCGACGAGGCGGGTCATTTCTGCGCCGAGGAACTGCTGCCGATCAACCAGTCCGGCGATGAGGAAGGCTGCACCTACGATCCGGCGACGAAGGAGGTCCGGACGCCGAAGGGCTTCCGCGAGGCTTACGACCACTTCCGCGCGGCGCATTGGCAAGGGTTGGCTTCGGAGCACGAATACGGCGGCCAGGGGCTGCCGCACCTGCTGCAGATCGCGCTGTATGAAATGCAGTACTCGACCAACCAGGCCTGGGCGATGTATCCGGGGCTCACGGTCGGTGCCTACGAATGTTTGCACGCGCACGGCTCGCCGGCGCAGAAGGACCTTTATCTGCCGAAGCTGACCTCGGGCCAGTGGACCGGCACCATGTGCCTGACCGAGCCGCACTGCGGCACCGATCTCGGACTGCTACGCACGAGAGCCGAGCCGCAGGCCGACGGCAGCTACCTGCTCACCGGCGAGAAGATCTTCATCTCCTCCGGCGAGCACGACATGGCCGAGAACATCATCCACCTGGTGCTGGCGCGCCTGCCCGACGCGCCGGCCGGCACCAAGGGGATTTCGCTGTTCGTGGTGCCGAAGTTCGTGCCCGAAGGCGACGGCGCTTCAGCGAAGGCCGGCGCGCGCAACGGCATTTCTTGCGGCGGTCTCGAGGACAAGATGGGCATCCACGGCAACGCCACCTGCCACATGGTGCTCGACGCTGCGCGCGGCTGGCTGGTCGGCGAGCCGAACAAGGGGCTGAACGCCATGTTCGTGATGATGAACGGCGCGCGGCTCGCCGTCGGCGTGCAGGGCCTCGGCATCACGGAGGCCGCCTACCAGAACGCTGTCGCTTATGCGCGGGATCGTGGCCAGGGCCGCTCGCTATCAGGGGTGAAGGCGCCCGACAAGCCGGCCGACCCGATCATCGTGCATCCGGACGTGCGCAAGATGCTGCTCACGGCGCGCGCCTACGCCGAGGGCGGACGCGCCTTCGCCTACTGGACCGCGCTGCAGGCCGACGCGCAATTGCATCACCTCGATGAAGAGACGCGCAAGTTCGGCGCCGACATGATGGCGCTGATGACGCCGGTGGTGAAGGCCTTCCTGACCGACAACGGTTTTGACTGCGCCTCGCAGTGCATGCAGGTTTTCGGCGGCCACGGCTACATCCGCCAGTCGGGCATGGAGCAGCTGGTGCGCGATGCGCGCATCAACATGATCTACGAGGGCACCAACACCATTCAGTCGCTCGACCTGCTCGGACGCAAGGTGCTGATGGACAACGGCGCCAAGCTGAAGAAATTCGGCAAGCTTGTGCAGGAGTTCATCGAGCAGCACGGCACGCGGCCGGACATGAGCGAGTTCGTCACGCCGCTGGCCGACCTCGGCGAGAAGGTCACCAAGCTGACGATGGAAATCGGCATGAAGGCGTTCCAGAATCAGGACGAAGCCGGCGCTGCCGCAGTGGATTACCTGCGCGTGATTGGCCACCTGGTCTTTGCCTACTTCTGGGCGAAAATGGCGCTGGTCGCGCTGCAGCGGATCGATGCCAACGGGGCCAAGGTGGATCCGTTCTACATCGCCAAGCTCAGCACCGCGCGCTTTTACTTCCAGCGGCTGCTGCCGGAGACTGCGTATCACATCCGCGCGGCCCGCTCGGGCGCGAAGAACGTGATGGAGCTGGAAGCGGCGCTGTTCTAGACGCCACACTTGAAGGCGGCGGCCCGCGCGGCTGCGGGCCGCGTGGTACTGGCCGCGCGCGACGAAAAACTAAACAAGGAAGACGGAGAGTCCATGAGCAATTTCATCGTCAGGAAGGTCGCCGTGCTGGGCGCCGGCGTGATGGGTGCGCAGATCGCGGCGCATTGCGCGAACGCGAAAGTGCCGGTCGTGCTGTTCGACCTGGCCGCCAAGGAAGGGCCGAAGAACGGCATCGTGCTGAAAGCCATCGAAAACCTGAAGAAGCTGAACCCGGCGCCGCTCGGTACCGCCGATCTGGCGCAGTTCATCGATGCCGCCAACTACGACGAGCACCTCGAGCT
>JBFINI010000379.1:0-3638 GCA_041611275.1 Burkholderiaceae bacterium | reverse complement strand
CGAGAAGTGCGTTGTCGAACCGCCCGGACCGCTGAACACGTCGGCGACTGCCAGTTGCCTGGCTCTTTGCAACTCGGCCAGGTCGAACGAACGCGGATCGCCGGCTACCGGGTTCGGACTGATCCGACCGTCGGGATTGATGACCGCGCCGCGCATCATCGTGTAGACGGGATCAATCAGGCCCTTGATGGGGACATAGGTGAAATCAGAATCGCCCATCCACAGCGCGCGATCTGCGAAGGCGATCCGCATCGCCTCGGCCATCACGTTCAACGTTCGCGAGGCTCCGAAGCCGTAGCCCTGGCTGGCATCGCCGAGCGGAAACCGTTCGATCATCTTCAGCATCTGGATCACCGTCAGTGCGCCCGACGACGGCGGGCCCATCGCCTTGATCGTGTAGCCGCGATACTTGCCTTCAATCGGTGCCCGGATGGCGGCCACGTAGTCAGCCAGATCCTGCAACGTCATCTTTCCAAGCTCGCCACCGAGACGAAATCGCTTCTGCCCCTCGATGATCCCCATCGCGATATCGCCGCTGTAGAACGCGTCGGGACCCTGGTTGGCGATCGTGCGCAGCGTTTCGGCCAGCGGCTCGTTGCGGACCAGCTCGCCGACTGCGACGCGCGACGTGCCGCCCGGACAGAAGTAGGCCTCGGTTTCAGGGTAGTTGCGCGCGCGGCTGCTGCAACTCGCATCGACATACCGCGGCGTCGCGGCGAAGCCGTCGCCGGCCAGGCTGATTGCCGGCGCGACCACCTTGGCCAGGCTGAGATTGCCCCAGTTCTTGATCGCCAGCGCAGTTCCGCGCACCATGCCCGGCACGCCCACCGCCATGCCCGACGTTGATGCGGGGGTGAAGGCCCTGCCCTCGAACATTTCCCGCGTCGCACCCGCGGGCGCCTTCTCGCGCGAGTCGATCGTGAAGGTTTCGCCGGTCTTGGCCAGGTGGATCATCATGAAACCGCCGCCGCCGATGCCGGCCGACTGCGGTTCGACGACGTTCAGCGCGTAGGCAATCGCCACCGCGGCGTCGATCGCGTTGCCGCCTTGCTCAAGAATCTGCGCGCCAGCTTCGGCACCATAGGGGTTGGCCACCGACACCACGCCCTGGCGGAACGCCTTGCCGGCCCACGACGGCGGCTTGCCTTTCGCCTGCGGCGGCAGGACGACGGACGAGGAAACGCCGAGCGTCTGGTCGCCTTCGTCGGCGTGCGATACCGCACAAACGCCGAAGGCAAGCAGCAGCGCAATCAGCAGCCGCGACGGGCGTCGCACCGCAAATCTGGATTCGGTCATGCGAGTTGCTCCTTGGGAAGTGAATCTTCGTGTTGTTCGTATGGCGCCGCTGCAAGGCGCTGCAGCGGCGTCATGCGCGAGACGATCGGACGGTCGAAGCTCGCCCGCATTTCACGAGGTTCGCCTCTGCGGGCTGCCGAAATACTCGGCCGCCCCGCTCGAAAACAACGTGTAGCCCAGTCGCGCAGCAGGTGTCAATCTGTGAAGTGCGAAAGCCTCGCCCGTGATCGCGCACATAGGTCATGCGCAGTGCCTCGCGCCGCCGGTGGGCACACGCATGAGAATTTTCAGGCACGACGGAAGGAGCTACTCACTCTGCGGCCCACACACGCGGGCGGTCTGGTGCGCGCAACCTCTCCTACAACGATGAACCTCGGTTGCGACAAGGGACATGGAGCCCGAGTAGCCGCGGTCCGTTGTGCCTCACCCGTCAACGCGGCAGTGCTAAGCGAACAGCCGCGCCAGCTCCGCACCGGGATCCGGCGCGCGCATGAACGCTTCGCCGACGAGGAAGGCGTGCACGCCGGCCGCGCGCATCGTCGCCACGTCGGCCGGCGACAGGATGCCGCTTTCGGCGATCACCAGCCGTTCCTTGCCGATGCGCGGCAGCATATCGAGCGTGGTGGCAAGCGACACTTCGAACGTGCGCAGGTTGCGATTGTTGATGCCGACCAGCCGCGTTTTCAGTCCCAGCGCGATTTCAAGCTCCGTTGCACTGTGCACTTCGACCAGCACCGCCATGCCGAGCTCGCGCGCCGCCGCTTCGAGATCGCGCAGCTGCGCGGCGTCGAGCGCAGCGACGATCAGCAGGATGCAGTCCGCCCCCCACGCGCGCGCCTGCGCGACCTGGTACTCGTCGATGATGAAATCCTTGCGCAGCGCCGGCAGGCCGCTGGCCTGTCGCGCGTCGTCCAGATACTCCGGTGCGCCCTGGAAGAACTGCACGTCGGTCAGCACCGACAGGCAGGCCGCGCCGCCGCGCGCATAGCTGGCGCCGATCGCCGCGGCATCGAAGTCCTCGCGCAACACGCCTTTGGAGGGCGAGGCTTTCTTCACCTCGGCGATCACCGCCGGCCGGCCGGCGCCGATGCGGGCGCGCAGCGCACCCTCGAAGTCGCGCAGATCACGCCGCTCGGCCGCGCGCGCGCGCAGCGCCGAAAGCGGCTCGGCCGCCTTGGCGGCGGCGATCTCCTCGCGCTTGACGGCGAGGATCTTGTCCAGGATGTCGCTCACGGCCCGGATTGTCGCAGGCGGCGCGCCATCATCACTTCCTGCACGCGGAAGCCGAAGGACTCGTACAGCGACCGCGCCGAGTGATTGTTCGCCGCCATGCCGAGTTCGGCACCGCCCGCGCCGCGGCGCTGCGCCCATTGCAGTGCATACCGGATCAGCGCGCGCGCCACGCCGCGCCGGCGCGCCGCAGGCAGCACGTACAGCGAATGCACGTAGATCCAGCGGCGGATCGGCAGGAAGCGGTTGCGCGCCCGGTTCAGGTCGAGACTGAGCGCGCCGAGCAGATGCCCTCCCTGATCGGCGACGAAGGTCGGCTGTTCGCGCCGATGCGTCCGACCGGCCCAGTAAGCGCGCGCAACCCAGCGATCGACGCGGTCGGCGGCGATCAGCGGCACGAAGCTGTGGTTGACGACCATCGCGGCTGCATCGAGCGCAGCGACGGCCGCCACGTCGCGCCGCTGCATCCGGCGAATCCGCAGCCGGGCGACGGCGCCGCGCGGCGCCGCTTCAGGCCGCGAGCTTCTGCGTGGTGGCGACGAACGCATCGAGCTTGCCCTTCGCCGCACCGCTGGCGATCGCCTCGCGCGCCATGGCGATGCCGTCGTCGATCGATCCGGCGACATCGGCGGCATAAAGGGCTACACCAGTGTTGAGCACGACGATCTCGCGCGGCGTGCCCGGCGTGTTCTCCAGCGCCTCGAGGATCATCGCCCGCGACTCGGTGGCGTTGCCCACCTTCAGGCCGCGGTTCGACACCATGCTCAGACCGAAGTCTTCGGGGTGGATTTCGTACTCGCGCACCTCGCCGTTCTTCAGCTCGCCGACCATCGTCGCCGCGCCGAGCGAAACCTCGTCCATGCCGTCCTTGCCGTGCACGACCAGCACGTGCTTTGCGCCCAGGCGCTCGAGAACCCGGACCTGGATACCGACCAGGTCAGCATGAAACACGCCGAGCAGCTGGTTCGGCGCGCCGGCCGGGTTGGTCAGCGGCCCGAGGATATTGAAGATCGTGCGCACGCCGAGTTCCTTGCGCACCGGGGCGGCGTGCTTCATCGCCGCGTGGTGGTTGGGGGCGAACATGAAGCCGATGCCGGTCTCGGCCAGACAGG
>JBFINI010000378.1:0-3639 GCA_041611275.1 Burkholderiaceae bacterium | reverse complement strand
GCGGGCCGTGCTCGCCGCGGGCCCGGTCGGCATCATGGCCGCCGTGCTCGACAACGTGATCCCGTACACGCACGAGCGCCAGCAGTTCGGCCAGAGCATCGGCGAGTTCCAGCTGATCCAGGGCAAGGTCGCCGACATGTACACGGTGCTGCAGGCGGCGCGCAGCCTTTGTTACACGGTCGGCAAGAACCTCGATTCGCTCGGCCGCGAGCATGTGCGCAAGGTGCGCAAGGACTGCGCCAGCGTGATCCTGTGGTGCGCGGAGAAGGCCACCTGGATGGCCGGCGAAGGCATCCAGATCTTCGGAGGCAACGGCTACATCAACGAGTACCCGCTCGGCCGCCTGTGGCGCGACGCCAAGCTCTACGAGATCGGCGCCGGCACCTCGGAAATCCGCCGCATGCTGATCGGCCGCGAACTGTTCACCGAGACGATGTGACGCCGACTTTACAGCTCGGTCTCGACGGCTGGTGCCTGCGCGCGTTGCGCGAGTCCGACGCGCCGTCGCTGGCGAAGTTGGCCGACAACGTCGAGGTCTGGCGGCACATGAGCGATCGCTTTCCTCGCCCGTACACGCTCGAGGTGGCGCGGCACTGGGTGACGCAAGGCCATCTCGACTTCGGCGGCGAGAACTGGGCGATCGCGCTCGACGATATTGCCGTCGGCGGCTGCGGGCTGCACCCGGGACAAGGGCAGTTCGCCTGCGAGGTCGAGATCGGCTACTGGCTCGGCCAGGCTTACTGGGGTCGCGGCGTGGCCACGCAGATCGTGCGGGTGCTGAGCGAGCGCGCCTTCGCGTTGCCGGGCGTCGTGCGCGTGTTCGCCGGCGTGCACGCCGACAACCCGACATCGATGCACGTGCTGGAGAAGAATGCTTTCGTTCGCGAAGGCGTGCTGCGCAAGTGCGTGCTGAAGGCGGGCCGGCCGATCGATCGCGTGATCTACGCGAAGATCAAGGAATCATCACACGCAAGCTGATCGGACGCCCGGCTCGCAGCCGCCCATGCAGACGCGCAGCCCGCAGCAACTCACCGCAAGGGTCGATCGGTACCCGCCGCAACTCGGTTGTAACCGGACGGCCGTACGTTCACTTCGCAACAACCCTGCCAGACGGTGTTTGCCCGTTTATCACTTCGGCTCGCGAAGCCACATCCTGGCGCCACTGCTTGCTTCAGTCTGCACGGTACCTTCTAGAAACCGCTTGGAGCCGCGGCGGAACACCAATGTCATAAGCCCACAGACAGTCGGCGCACCGCCGAGCGCTTTGACCGTCAGGGTGTCAGCCGTGACCCGTCCCTCTTTGATCGGCTCATTCTTCGCCTTGCAGTAATTGGAACGCTGGTTGTAGAAGTCCAGTCGACCTTCGAAGCTTCCGTCCGGCCGGATAGTGTCGATTCGAACAACGATGTCGCCGCCGTTGTTTCGCTTCTTCCAGCCGCCCTTAAGCGTGATCGGCGCCTGCGCCGGATCCAGCAGCAGCGGGGTCTGCGCAAACGAGGCCATGGGCACCATCAGCGGCAATAAGGTCAGCAGCAATCTTCTTCGAAGCATCGCAACCTCCGGGCGCTCAAAGCGCGAGGATCGAAAGCCTCGCTCGACTATCGTGCAGACACGGCAACTGACAATAACTTCCCAAGGCTCTCGCCACGATTGTTGAAACTGCGGATGCGCGCCCGGTCAAAGCACGGCGACCCTTCAGCAAGAAGTTCATTGGTCGGCGGGGTCGCTTCGACCGCATCTTTTCGCCTCGGCCGCTGCCGCGATGCCGTCATTAGACGTGAGCGGCTCGCGCTCCTTTACCCTATCGCCCGATGAACCTGTTCGGTCTCGATCTGGAACGCCTGCTGCTGTTTGCGTTCGCCGTACTGCTGCTGGTGCTCACCCCGGGGCCAGTGTGGGTCTACCTGCTGTCGCGCACGCTGACGCAGGGTCGCCGGGCCGGCTACTTCTCGCTGCTCGGCGTCGCCGCCGGCGTGGTCGTGCACGTGACGCTGGCCGCCTTCGGCATCACGGTGGTGCTGCTGGCCATCCCGTTCGCTTTCGATGCGATCAAGCTGGCCGGCGCCGCGTACCTGCTGTGGCTGGCCATCAATACGCTGCGCGGCGGCGGCATGTCGTTCAGTCCGCTGCCGCTGGCGGCGGTGCCCGACCGCGTGCTGTTTCGCCAGGCGATGATCGCGGCGCTGCTCAATCCGAAAGTGGCCGTGTTCTACCTGTCGCTGTTTCCGCAGTTCGTCGCGCCGGCAGCTGGTCCGGTATTGGCGCAGAGTCTGCTGCTCGGTTTCATCCACCTGATGGTGTCGATGCTGTTCGACGGGTTGCTGGTCACCATCGCCGGCGCCCTGGCCACCTGGTTCGCCACCCGTCCGCTATGGTTGAAAATACAGCGTTGGCTGCTCGGCAGCGCCTTCGGCGCGTTGGCCGTGTGGCTGGCCGCGACACCCCGACACACGAACCCCAGCTGAAATGAACGAACCGGGAATCTCCACGCTCAGTGCTGCGGCGGCCGCGCCGGCACGTTTCGATCATTCGATGCCGCAGCCCGGAGCGATCGCCCGCGCCATTCTCGATGGCTTCGACCGCCACTATCGGCTGTTCCGTTACGTCGCCCAGCAGGCCAAGGGCCGCTACGAGAACAGCGACTGGCGGCGCATGCAGCAGGCCGCACGCAGCCGGATCGATTTCTACGACCAGCGTGTGAACGAGGCGGTGGCGCGCATCCGCGCCGAGTTCGACCTGGACTCGCTGGCCGACGAGGAGCGCGATGCGCTGTGGCAGGCGGCCAAGCAGCACTACGTGGCGCTGCTTGCCGACCACCGGCAGCCGGAATGCGCCGAGACCTTCTTCAACTCGGTGTCGACCAAGCTGCTGGCGCGCGATTACTTCCGCAACGAATTCCTGTTCGTGCGGCCCGGGGTGGCCACCGACTACATGGACTCGGACCCGCCGAGCTTTCGCTCCTATTACCCGGGAGAAGGCGAAGGCAAGACCGGGCTGCGGGCGACCCTGCGGCAGATCGTCATCGACTTCGGTCTGGCCTGCCCGTTCGACGACGTCGAGCGCGACATCCGCCGGGTGATCCGCGCCATGTGCGAGGCACACCGCCGGCGCGAAGCCTTCGCCCGCCCCTGGCATGCCGAGCCGGATTGCCAGATCCAGGTGCTGTCCAGCCTGTTCTTTCGCAACAAGGGCGCCTACATCGTTGGCCGGATGATCAACGGCACGCGGCTGACGCCGATCGCGGTGCCGCTGCTGCGTGATGCACGCGGCCGCGTGTACGTCGACACGGTGGTTTTTTCGACCGATCTGATCGCCACGCTGTTCTCGTTCACCCGCGCCTACTTCCTGGTCGACATGGAAGCGCCGAGCGCTTACGTCGACTTCCTGCAGACGCTGCTGCCGCACAAGCCGGCCTCCGAGATCTACACGATGGTCGGGTTGCAGAAGCAGGGCAAGACGCTTTTCTATCGCGACTTCCTGCATCACCTGCGTCATTCGACCGACAAGTTCATCGTCGCGCCCGGCATCAAGGGGCTGGTGATGTCGGTGTTCACGCTGCCGTCGTATCCGTACGTGTTCAAGATGATCAAGGACGTGATTCCGTACCCGAAGGAAACCGACCGCGAGCAGATCCAGGGC
>JBFINI010000377.1:0-3640 GCA_041611275.1 Burkholderiaceae bacterium | reverse complement strand
GTGTCGATGTCGCCGAAGATCGGCTCGAGGTTCACCGTGGCCACATTGCATTCGGCGAGCAGACCCGAATCGAGCAGCGGCCGCCACGCCGCGCGGTTGCACATGAAGCCGGGAATCAGCAGCAGCGCGGGGCGATGCGCATCTCGCACCAGCGGCGGCTCAGGAAAGCCGGCGCGCCACGGTTGCCGCCACAGAAAGATGCGCACGGAGACCCACGTCTCGCGCAGCCACATGCGAAGGACCCGCAGCAGCGACACGCGCGGTGCGCGCGGATCGACAGCGGCGGCGACGGTGAACTCGATAGCGAGAAGCCCCGCGATCAGCAGCGGGGGTGCCAGCAGCGCGGCGAGCAGCAGGAGCCAGGGTTCGGGTTGCGGCAGCCACCACCAGGCGATGGCGCCGCCGGCCAGCGGCACGAAGATCGACCACAGCCGCTGCAGCGCGACGATCGTCACTGCTGGGCTTTTGCCTGTCCGGCCGCGTCGATGTCGACGAACTGCCACCACTGGCGCATGACCGGGTGGCGCTGGTAGCCGATGATCCACGGCTGCATCAGGCCGGTGGTGATCCGGTGCACAAAGGGTCGCATCGGTGCGTAGGCGGCGATCAGTTTGTCCATTTGCTCGTATAGCGCGCGCCGCTCGGGCCCGTCGGTCAGCACGATCGCCTGGTCGTACAGCGCATTCCACTGCGGAAGGTCAAAGCGCGTGTGATTCGACTGGCCCTTGTTCGGGCCGTACAGGATCACGTAAAACGGCTCGGCATCGGGAATCGCCGCGCTCCAGCCGAGGCTCCACATCATCAGCTTGCCGCCGCGCGATTCGCGCAGCAGCTCGGGCCACTTGGCTTTCCTGAACTCGACCCGCAGGCCGA
This sequence comes from Burkholderiaceae bacterium, assembly GCA_041611275.1. Classification (GTDB taxonomy): domain Bacteria; phylum Pseudomonadota; class Gammaproteobacteria; order Burkholderiales; family Burkholderiaceae_F; genus JADJWR01. The sequence continues at coordinate 2,767 of JBFINI010000377.1, read as the reverse complement.
TTGCGTTCAGCGAGCGGCGCCAGATCTCGTCGCTTACCTTGCTCTGGCCGTCCGGCGTCGAAGCGATCTCGAGCACCAGCTTCGATCCATCGGGCAGCTCGCGGTAGCCGTCGCCGTCGCGGTCGCGGTAGCCGAAGATTTCCAGCAGCGCCTTGGCCTTCGCCGGGTCGTATTCGGCGAGCGGTGAGACGAAATCGCGGTTGTCGCCGATCGCGCCCGGCGGCACGGTGTTCTGCGCCCGCACCGCCTGGCTGCGATAGATCTGCAGGATGTTGGCCTCGATGTCGTAGCCCAGCGCAATCGCCCGCCGCAAGGCCACCTTCTCCGGCGTGTAGCCGCCGACGATCGGGTGCTCCATGTTGAAGAAGCCGAAGGCGAGATCGAGTTCGACGCTGCGCTCCATCCAGATGCTGCGTGCGGCGAGATGGGGTGCCAGCTTGCCGTTCGGCGCAGCCGTGTTGACGAAGTCCGCCGGCACGGCGGCGAGCACGTCGTGCTCGCCGTTGAGAAAGGCCAGGTAACGCGGCTGGCTTTCCTCGATCACGTAGACCTCGACCCGATCGATGATCGGCAGTTTCCTGCCGCGCAGCTTGGCGGCGATGTCAGCCTTAACCGAATCGTCGCCGGCCGGCAGCGCGTTGTAGCGGTTTTCGCGATAGTTCGGATTGCGCTCGAGCACCATGCGCGAGGAGCGACGCCAGTCGGTCAGCCGGAACGCATTGGTGCCGACCGGATGCGCCATGATCTTGTCGCCGTAGGCCTCGACCACCTCGCGCGCTACCGCGCAGGTCAGATTGCAGAAGGTCAGGTAGTAGAGAAAGTTCGGCTGCGGTTTGTTGAACTTGATCTGCCAGGTGTACCGGTCGAGCGTGCGCAGGCCTTCGATCTCGCGGTCGTAATTGAACTTTCCCGTCTGCTTGGCCTCGGCCTGCAGCGCCTCCATGCCGACGATCAGCTTGTCGACCAGATACACATTGGGCGACTTGTTCTTCGCATCGAAGTGGCGCTTCAGCGAATAGACGTAGTCGGCGGCCACCAGTTCGCGCTTGTGACCCTTGAAGGCCGCATCGTCGGCAAAGTAGATGCCGGGCTTCACCCGCAGCGTCCAGGTGAGGTTGTCGGCGGAAACTTCCGGCATCTCGGCCGTATTGGCGATCACCTTGACCGGCCGCGCCAGGTAGTCGTACGTGAGCGGCGCATCGAAGATGTGCGACAGGATGTTGCTCGAATACAGATCGCTGATCTGTACCGGGTCGAAGCCGGTTTCGGCGATTGGGAATGCGTAACGCAGCACTTTCTGCTGTGAGGTCGCCGGCGCGGCGGCCAGTGTGAAGACAGCGGCGAAAAACAGGGCGGTCAGGATCCGGCGCATGGCGGTCTCGGAGAGGGAGTGCGGCCGAAATTGTGAACCAGCGCGAGGCCTCAATGCGCCGCGCTGTCGATGTCGACGAATTTCCAGAACTCGCGCAGCACCGGGTGCCGGCGGTAGCCGCTGACCCAGGCGTGCATCAGCGCGGTGTCGATGACGGTGTGCGTCGGCCGCAGCGGCGCATAGGCGGCGAGCCAGCGGTTCATCTCGCGATAAAGCCGCTCGCGCTCGGGGCCCTCGGGCAGCTGCGCCGACCTGGCGAACAGCGCATTGAACTGTGGCAGGTCGAAGCGGCTCTGGTTCGACTGGCCGGCGTTCGGGCCATAGAGCACGCCCATGAAGTATTCGCCGTCGGGCATCGGCCCGGCCCAGCCGGTGGAAAACATCATCAGCTTGCCGGCGCGCGAGTCGCGGATGATCTCCTGCCATTTGCCTTTCTTGAAATCGATGCGCAGGCCGATCGCGTCCATGTTCTTCTTCCACAGCTCGTCGCCCTGCCGCGCCAGTTGCGTCGACACCGACGACATCACCAGCGTCAACGGCTTGCCGTCGGGCAGCTCGCGCCAGCCGTCGCCATCGCGGTCGAGGTAGCCGTAGGTATCGAGCAGCGCGCGGGCAGCCGCCGGGTCGTAGCGCGCCAGCGGTGAGACCAGCCCCGGATCGAATCCGGTCGCGCCCGGCGGCAACACGCTGTGCGCGACGATGGCCTGCCCGCGCAGGTTGACGCGAATGTGCGCCGGCGCGTCGTAGCCCAGGCTGATCGCGCGGCGCAGCGCCACTTTTTCCGCGCTATAGCCGCCGACCAGCGGGTCGTTCATGCCGAAGTAGGTGAAGAACACGTTCAGCGTCGACATGCGGTGCATCTGCACGCCGCGGCGGGCGAGATCTGCGGACAGCTGCCCGCCCGGCGCGGCGAGATTGACGAAATCCGGCGGCACGTCGTCGATCAGGTCGTGTTCGGCGTTCAGGAACGCCAGCCAGCGCGGCTGCGCCTCCTCGACGATCGACACCTCGACGCGATCAAGCATCGGCAGCTTGCGGCCCTTGAGCTTGGCCGCGATCGCCTCGAACTCGGGCGCCGGCTGCGCCTCGTACACATGGTCGCGGTAATTGGGGTTGCGCTCGAACACCATCTTCGACGAGCGCGCGTATTGCGTCAGCCGGAAAGCGTTGGTGCCGACCGGATGTTCGGCCAGCTTGTCGCCGTAGAACTCGACCACTTCGCGCGCCACCGCGCAGGCCAGTGGGCAAAGCGTCAGGAAGTAGGTGAAATTCGGCGCCGGCTCGGCGATCCGGACCTGCAGCGTGTAGCGGTCGAGCGCGCGCAGGCCTTCGACCTCGCGGTCGTAGTCGAAGCGGCCGGTCTTCGACGCTTCCTCGCGCAGCGCCTGCATGCCG
>JBFINI010000376.1:0-3649 GCA_041611275.1 Burkholderiaceae bacterium | reverse complement strand
TGATCTTTCAGGAACACCAGCGGTTCCGGGCTGACGACGACGAACCGTCCGCCGACGACATCAACGGCCGGCCGCACCGGATCAAGATATCTGAAGGGGCCGTGGGGATGCTGTGGAAACGCACAACCGGCCAGGACTGCCGCCGCGAGCACGGCGGCGATCAGATTCTTCTTCATAAAGATCTCCTTGCGATGAACGCCGCTCGCACCGCTGCGCAGCAGCGCTGTCGCACGCTAACGCAGCGCGCCGCGCGAGGCGTCCCCCGGACGTGGGGTACGAATGGATGAAGATGCCGTTGCGCCGCGGAGGCGCGCCGAGGCGATCTTGTGCAATTGTCCCGCACGCATCAAACTCGCCCGGCGCCATATCGCCATTCCGGGCAAGAAAGGCCGTTGGCGCAGGATAACAACAGTGCGGCGACCATTTGATTCGCCCGCGCACAACGACAAGGAGTTGACGCCATGAAACTGATCCGTCGCCAATGGCTGGCCTGCACGGCGGCCGCACTCGCGCTTGCGTTCGGCGGCATCGCTGCCGCTGCCTACCCCGATCGACCCATCACGATCATCGTGCCGTGGGGTGCCGGTGGCGGCACCGATGCGGTGGCGCGCTTCGTCGGCGCCGAGCTGGAGAAGGAACTGAAGCAGCCGGTCAACGTCGTCAACCGCACCGGCGGCAGCGGCGTGGTCGGCCACCAGGCGATCCAGTCGGCCGCGCCCGACGGCTATACGCTCGGCCTGATCACCGTCGAAGTGACAATGATGCGGCACATCGGCCTGACGCAGCTGTCACATGCGGACTTCACGCCGATCGCACTGGTCAACTTCGACCCGAACGCGGTGTTCGTCCGCACCGATTCGCCGATCAAAGATGCCAAGGCGCTGCTCGATGCGATCAAGGCCGAGCCGGGCAAGATGAAGGGAAGCGGCACCGGCCAGGGCGGCATCTGGCACCTCGGGCTCGCCGGAATGCTGGTCGACGCCAAGCTGCCGGCCAACGGCGTGACCTGGGTGCCGAGCCAGGGCGCGGCGCCGGGGCTGCAGGACTTGGTCGCCGGCGGCGTCGATCTGGTTTCGGCATCGCTGCCCGAGGCGCGCTCGCTGATCGACGCTGGCCGCGTGCGGCCGATCCTGCTGATGGCTGAGAAGCCCGACGCCCTGTTCCCCAACGTGCCGCTATTGAAGACCGTCAATGGCAGCAGCTGGACCATCGGTGCCTGGCGTGGACTGGCCGGACCGAAGGGCCTGCCGAAGGAAGTCACCGACAAACTCGGCCCAGCGATGAAGAAGATCTACGAGTCGAAGGCCTACGCCGACTTCCTCGCCTCGCGCGGCTTTGGCGCCACCTGGGCCGATGGGCCCGGCTTCGCCAAGTTCATGGCCAAGGGCGACGAAGACATGGCCAAGGTGATGAAGGCGGCTGGTCTCGCGAAATAGGTCGGGTAGCGCGGCCACGTCGCGCGGCTGCGCCCCCTCGCTTCGCCACCCTCGTCCCCCTGCAGTGCGCGTCAACGACGCCCTGATCGGTGCCGTCCTGCTGGTGCTGTCGCTGGCGGTGCTCTGGCACGTGCGGACGTTTCCGCCGGTGCCGGGCCAGCCGTACGGCTCGGCGCTGTTTCCGACGCTCGCCGGCGCCGGGCTGGCGATCACCTCGGTGCTGCTGATCGTGCAGGGACTGCGCAGCGGCGCGCCCATGCTGCGGGCCAGCGACGCGCCGCTTTCGGGACGGATTGCCGCGGCGGTGACAATCGCCGCACTGGGGTTCTACCTTCTCGCCTCGCCACGCGTGGGCTTCATCATCAGCGCGGTGCTGATGCTGGCGACGATGCTGTGGTCCTTCGGCGTGCGCAAGGCGCTGATTGCGCCGGTCGCGGTCGTCGCGACTCTGGTCATCCACACATTGTTCTTCAAGCTGCTCAAGGTGCCACTGCCGTGGGGCTGGCTGGCACCGGTGGCGTGGTGAGGCGCGATGTGCTGCCTTGCCGCGACATCGTTGCCTGACGTGGCGTGCCACTGATGGACGCGGTCTGGCTCGCGCTGCAGATGGTCGCCAGCCCGCAGGTGCTGGCGGTCGTCATCGGCGCGGCGACCTTCGGTCTGTTCGTCGGGGCCGTCCCGGGCCTGACGGCGACGATGGCTACTGCGCTGCTGGTGCCACTGACCTTCTTCCTGCCGCCGATCGCGGCCGTAGCGGCGATGGTCAGTGCCACCGCGATGGCCATTTTTGCCGGGGACATTCCGGGCTGCCTGTTGCGCATCCCCGGCACGCCGGCCTCGGCCGCCTACACCGACGAGGCGTACACGATGACGCGCAACGGGCGGGCTGAGATGGCGCTCGGCACCGGGCTGGTCTTCTCGGTTATCGGCGGATTGTTCGGCACCCTCGTGCTGATCGTCGCCGCGCCGGCGCTGGCCGAGGTGGCGCTGAAATTCAGCTCGTTCGAATATTTCTGGCTGGTCCTGCTGGGGCTGACCTGCGCGGTGTTCATCACCGGCGACCGGCCGTTGAAAGGCGTGGTGACGCTCTTCCTCGGCCTGCTCTTTGGCTCGGTCGGTCTGAACAATCCGGCCGCGCACGCGCGCTTCACCTTCGGCAACACCGATCTTCTCGGAGGCGTCTCGTTCATTCCGGCGATGATCGGGCTGTTCGCGATTTCCGAGATCCTGCGCTTTGCGATCTCGCCAACGCAGGTGGGCGAATTCAAGCGCCAGGTCGGCTCGGTCTTTGCCGGCATGTGGACGCTGATGCGCAAGTACCGGCTGCAGACGCTGCGCGGCAGCGCCCTGGGCACGGTGGTTGGCGCGCTGCCCGGCGCCGGCGCCGACATCGCCGCCTGGATGTCCTTTGCGCTGAGCAAGAAAACGTCGCGCGAGCCGGAAAAATTCGGCACCGGGCACCCCGAGGGGCTGGTCGAGGCGGGCGCGGCCAACAACAGCGCGCTGGCCGGCGCGTGGATCCCGGCGCTGGTGTTCGGCATTCCGGGCGACTCGATCACGGCTATCGTGATCGGCGTGCTCTACATGAAGAACCTGAACCCGGGGCCGACGCTGTTTCTGAACAACCCGGAGAACATCTATGCGGTGTTCATCCTCTTCATCCTCGCCAACCTGTTGCTGCTGCCGCTTGGATGGGCCTGCATCAAGACGGCCACGCGGATCCTGACGGTGCCGCGCAATATCCTGATGCCGGTCATCCTGATCTTCTGTGTGGTTGGCGCCTTTGCGATCAACAATTCGTACTTCGATCTGACGCTGCTGCTGGCTTTCGGGCTGCTCGGCTGGTTTCTCGAAGCAAACCGCTTCCCGGTCGCGCCGCTGATCCTCGGCCTGCTCCTCGGCGGCATGCTCGAGGACAACTTCATCACGTCGATGATCAAGGCCGAAGGCAACCTGCTGGCGTTCGTCGAGCGGCCGATCGCCGCCGGACTGGCGCTGTTCACGATCGCGGTGTGGACCGGCTCGGGCTGGCTGGCGTGGCGCCGTTCTCGTGCGGTACGCAATGCAACCGCCACCGGTTGAAGCCGTTGGCTTCAACCGGCATTGAATGGTTGCGGTGCTGCGCTACGAACGGCGTCCTGCATCACGCCAAGCGCGCGATGCACGCGCGTCACTGCGGAATGATCAGCACCTGGCCAGCGTAGATGAGATCG
>JBFINI010000375.1:0-3654 GCA_041611275.1 Burkholderiaceae bacterium | reverse complement strand
CGACTGGCTGCGCGAGATGCTGCGCTCGATCCCCAAGCACAAGGGCACCGAACACCTGCAGGCCGACATCAAGGCGCGCATCAAGGATCTGGGCGAGCAGCTTGAAGGTGGAAAGAAAGGCGGTGGCCACGGCGGCCCGACGCTGGTGATCCGCCCCGACGGCGCGGCGCAGATCGCGCTGCTCGGCCCGCCGAACGCCGGCAAGTCGGCGCTGCACGCGCGGCTGACCGGTTCGAGCGCGCAGGTCGCGCCGTATCCGTTCACGACGCAGTTTCCCGAGCCGGGCATGATGCCGCACGAGGACGTGCACTTTCAGCTGATCGATCTGCCGGCGATCGCGCCTGAACATCCGGTGCCGTGGCTCGGCAGCGCCTTGCAGACGGCGGATGCCGCACTGCTGGTGGTCGATCTCTGCGAACCTTCCTGCGTCGAGCAGTTGCAGGCCGTGCAGGCGATGCTCGGGCAGAAGAAGGTGACGTTGAGCGCGCAGTGGGAGACGGTCGAGGCGGCCGATGACGCCGAGCGCAATGATGACGATCCATTCGGGCTGCGGCTGCCGACCTTGCTGCTCGCCAACAAGGCCGAGGCAATCGATGACCTTGCCGCTGAGATGCAGGCCTTGCGCGACCTGACCGGCCTGCCTTTTCCGATGCTGGCGGTTTCGGCAACAACCGGGCGTGGCCTGGGAGATCTCGGGCCGTGGCTGTTCAGCCATCTCGGCATCGTTCGTGTCTATACGAAGGTGCCGGGCCATCCAGTCGACAAGCAGCGGCCATTCACCCTTCGCCGCGGCCAGACGGTTGGCGATGTGGCGCGGCGTGTGCACCAGGATCTGGGCCAGGCACTGCGTTATGCGCGCATCTGGGGTCCGTCGGCATTCGATGGCCAGCAGGTCGGACACGAGCACCGGCTGGCCGACGGCGATATCGTCGAACTGCACGTCTAGCCGCGCCAGCGGCGCTGCGCGCCGCTCAGTTGGCCACGGCCGGCGCGGGCGCGGCTCAGTAGCCGACCGTGTAATTGCCGAGGTCGACGCGGATGACGTTGCGGTCGAGCAGCGATGCGGCGTTGGTCGCGAACCGGCGTGCCCAGTCCGGATCGTCGCGGAAACGCCGCTCGCCGGCGTACTTGGCAACACTGAGCACGAGGTCGGAGCGCAGCACCTTGCCGATCGGTGTAGCCACGTCGCACTCCAACGCCTCGAATTCCTGTGCGAACCATTGCTGCGCCTGGGCAGCCGATTGCGCAGCCACTTCGGCCGCCGGGATCTTGTAGTCGACTTCCTTGTCCTTGCCGAACGCAACGATCACATGACGGTGCATCTTTGCTCCTTTCACTGACATCACTGCCGCGGCGCCCAGAATTCTGGTCCGCCCGAGACTTGATGAATTCTGCTGCGGATCGCCGCGATCTTCGTTGAGCCGGCGCAATAGTGGCGATCTGAGCAAACCGGAGCGGTCTGCCCGCGGCCGAGGCGCGGGACGCGGAACAGGCGTTGCGCCATGCGATCAGACTGTCCGTTCACCTTGCGCTCGGCGGCGAGGCGATGGCCTGCGACAGCAGGGGCAGGCTCGCCACGACGCTGTCGGGCAGCCGCATCGCGTCCAGCTGCCGGGAATCACTGAAGTTGCGGCGGATTCCAGTTGCGGCCTGGCACCGCCGCGAGCAACTCGCGCGTGTACGCGTGCTGCGGATCGGCGAACACGTCGATCGTCGGACCGCGTTCAACAATCTCGCCGTAGCGCATCACCGCGATTTCGTCGCACACCTGCGCGGCGACGCGCAGGTCATGGGTGATGAACAGCATCGTCAGCTTGAGGCGGTCGCGGATGTCGTCCAGCAGTTGCAGCACCTGCGCCTGCACCGACACGTCGAGCGCCGACACCGGCTCGTCGGCGACCAGCACGTCCGGCTTCAGTGCAAGCGCGCGCGCGATGCCGATGCGCTGGCGCTGGCCGCCGGAGAACTCGTGCGGAAACCGATCCGCCGCCGCCGGATCGAGGCGCACCAGCTGAATCAGGTCGCGCGCGTTCGCCAGGGCTTCGCGCTCGGGCACGCCGTGCGTGATCGGGCCTTGTGCAATCAACTGCACCACGGTCAGCCGCGGGTTCAGCGAGCCGAACGGATCCTGGAACACCATCTGGATGTTCTTGCGATGCGGGCGCAGCTCGCGGCGCGACAGCCGGCAGAGATCCACCTCACCCAGGCGCACGCTGCCCGCATCGGGCTCGATCAGGCGGATGACGCAGCGCGCGAGCGTGGACTTGCCGGATCCGGATTCGCCCACCAGGCCCAGCGTCTGGCCGCGCCGCACCTCCAGGTCAACTGCCTTCACCGCATGCACGCGCCGGTCGCGGCGCGACAACCATGAGGCGCCGCTGCCGAACGTTTTCGTCACGCCGCAGGCTTCCAACAGGACAGGCGACTCGCCAGTGTCGCGCCGCTTGCGCGGAGCCAGCGCCGGCACCGCCGCGATCAGCGAGCGCGTGTATTCATGCTGTGGCCGATTCAGAACCTGCTCCGCAGCGCCATGCTCGACGAGTATCCCGTCCTGCATCACGGCGACACGGTCGGCGATCTCCGCCACGACGCCGAAATCGTGGGTGATGAACAACACGCCGGTCTGGTGCTTGCGCTGCAGTTCCTTGATTAGTGCCAGGATCTGCGCCTGCGTGGTGACGTCCAGTGCGGTGGTCGGTTCGTCGGCGATCAGGATCGCCGGCTCAAGGATCAGCGCCATCGCAATCATCGCGCGCTGGCGCTGGCCGCCGGAGAGCTCGTGCGGAAAGGCGCTCATGATGCGTAGTGGATCCTCGAGCCGGACCTCCTCGAGCAGCTTGACGATGCGCTGGCGACGCTGCTGGCGCGTCAGCGGCAGGTGGATCGCGACCATCTCGTCGATCTGCCGGCCAATCGTCATCAGCGGGTTCAACGCCGTCATCGGTTCCTGGAAAATCATCGCGATGCGCGCGCCGCGGATCGCCCGCATGCGCTCGTCAGCGGCCTCGAGCAGGTTCTCGCCGTCGAACTCCACGCGTCCTGCCGTTACCCGCACATGCGGCGCCGGCAGCAGGCCCATGATCGAGCGCGCCAGCACCGACTTTCCCGAGCCCGACTCGCCGACCACGCAGAGAATCTCATTGCGCTGCAGTTCGAGAGAGATGTCGCTCACCGCTCGCTCGCGATCGGCCCATGCGGGCAGCGCGACGCTCACAGCCTGCAACGACAGCAGCGCGGGCCCGTTCATATCGTGCGCAGGCGCGGGTTCAGCGCATCATTGATGCCCTCGCCAAGCAGATTGATACTCAGCACCGTGAGCAGGATCGCAACGCCCGGGATCGCGCACAGCCACCAGGCGTCGCGCAGGAAGCTGCGGCCCGCCCCGATCATGAAGCCCCAGCTCATTGCATTGGCGTCGCCGAGCCCGAGGAAGGCGAGCGCCGCCTCGAGCAGGATCGCCGTGGCGACCATCAGCGAGGCGGCGACGATGATCGGCGAGAGCACGTTCGGCAGGATCTGCCGAAAAATGATCGCCGGGTCCGTCATGCCGAGGCAGACCGCGGCCTGCACGAACTCGCGCTCGCGCATGGCCATGAACTGGCCGCGCACCAGGCGCGCGATCGGCGGCCAGCTGATGACCGCGATGGCGATGAT
>JBFINI010000374.1:0-3682 GCA_041611275.1 Burkholderiaceae bacterium | reverse complement strand
CCGGGTCGACGTCGGCGAGCCGGGCATTGGTCTGCCAGCCAATGCCCTTTTCATACTGCATGGCGAAGTCACCCTGCGCCGAGCCCTGGATCAGTTCGGCCACCAGGCGATCCACTTTGAGTTCGCTGGCATTGGCGACGATGCGCGCCCGCGCGCTGCGCACCGGAATGCGCTGCGCATCGATCGTGCCGGGCGCACCGTTAACAATCTGCACCGCGCCACTGATCTCGTTCATCGCCTCGTTGGGCGCCAGTTGTGCCTTGACGGTCAGATCGGCGCTGGGTGCCGCCGCCGCCCAGACACGCGGGTCGATGCCCGAGACGTCCAGTTGCAGCGACTTGACAGCGGGGGTATCGAAGCTGCCGATGCGGGCGGAAAAAGTGCCGGAGCTGCCTGCGCCGGAGACGTCGCCATCGACCGTCATGTCGACCAGCGATCCTTTGGCGCGCAGGTTCAGCCGCACCGCCTTGTCCTTTAACGCGGCGCTAACCGCTGCGTCGGCCTGCACCGTGAACGGCCGCGTGCCGCCGAGTTCGAGCGCAAGCTTGGCTTTCTGCGCGCCGTAGGCGACCTGGGTCTGCTCGAGGCGATAGCCCCAAGGCCCAGCCGCGACCTTGGCCTGCAGGGCGGATAGGGTCACCGGCGATCCGCCAAATCCAAGGGTCAGCTCGTCGAGCGCCAGGCGGGTCGCCGACAGCTCCACCGGTACGCTGATGTCTTGCAGCGGCGGCGACGGCTGCTCCTTCTTGGGACCTGGCTTTACATCGACGCGCAGCATCGCCGCGGTGAGATGCTCGAAATCGAGCCGAACCGGTCGCCAGTGCCAGGCGCGCAGCAATGCGCGCAGATCGGTCGCCTCGACGCGAGTACCGTTGACCTCGACCAGCAGTTCGGCGAAGCCGAATTCGCGGGTCAACGCGCCGACCGTGCCAGTGGCTTCGATCTTCACCGGCGAAAAGCGGCTGACCAGTGCGATCAAGGTGTTCAAACCGGCGGTGGTGCCGACCAACCAGCCGACTGTCGCCGCGATCACAACCACCAGAAACACCAGCCCTGCCAGCAGGGAGCCGAACGCGCGCCGGATAACCCGCGGCCGGCGCTACGGCATTGGCGGCGGCGGTGGTGCCGGTGCCGGCGCCGGCGAGGAAGTGGACTGTGGCGGTGCTGCCATTAGAAGGCGATCGAAATCGAGAAATGCAGGCGCAGCTTCTTGGTGCGTTCGCCATAAGCGAGATCGAGCGCAATCGGGCCGGCAACGGTGCGATAACGCACGCCAACGCCGAAGCCCTGCGCCAGGCTGACGCGCTTGATGTCATCGCTGGCGTTGCCGATGTCATAGAACACGGCGGCGCCCCAGTTCTGGTCAAGCCAGCGCACGTACTCCGCCGATCCCACCACGAGCGATGTGCTGCCGGTAGTGGCCGTGCCGACCTTGCGGCCGAGGCTCTGGAACGCATAGCCGCGCACCGTGCCGACGCCGCCGGTGCGGAACAGAAATTCGTTGGGAACGATGCGCGCGTCGTCGACGAACACGTGACCGAGCTCGGTGCGCAGGATGAACTGGTCACGCGGCGACAGTGGCCAGTAAAGTACGTAGCGGCCGTAGACGCGTTCGAAAGTCTGGTTCAGCAGTTCGGACACGCCGCTGCGGCGGACGCCCACCGTGCCGGCCAGCGTCAGGATGGTGCCGCGGGTCGGATTGGTGATGCTGTCGACATCGCGACGCGTCCATGAATAGGTCGCCGAGACGACGTCGTTGGTCGTGTCCTCTTCAGGCGCGCCGTCGACCTCGCGCGTTTCGTGCTGGAAATTCAGCGCCAGTCGCGTGTCGTAGGTCGTCGCTCCTGAGATGCGCGTATAGGCCCGCTGCACGCCAAGCGCCCAGCGGTCGGTCTTCACGCCTTCTATGTCCGTGTGTTCGAACAGGCCGCCGAGGCTGTCCTGTTCGCCATCGGGCTTCGGCGGCAGGAAGATGTCTGCGTAGGCGACGCCGCGCTTGCTGTCGAGTCCGATGCCTGACTGCAGCGTGTACGGATAGCCGAACAACAGCGTTTGGCGATAGGAGATCTCGCCGCGCACTTCGGTGTCGGTCGAGTAGCCCAGCCCGAACGACAAGCGCTTGGTCTTGGCCTCCTTGACCTCGACCAGAACCGGCAATTTGCCTTCGACCGCATTGTCCGGATTGGCGTCGACGAGCACGGTGCCGAAATATGGTGAGCGCTGCAGGCGCTGCTGGAACTCGAGCAGCTTGTCGGCGTCGTAGGCGTCGCCAACGCTGAACGGGTTGTAGCGCTGCACGAGCGAGCTGTCGAAACGCGTGAGGCCCTTCACCTGAACCTCGGCCATCGTGAAAGCGGGGCCCGAATCGATCGTTACGCGTAGCGACGCACTGGCGGTGTCGGCATTGATTTCGGCCGTCGAATCCGCCAGCCGCGCGGCGGCGTAGTCGCGCGTGCGAACCCGGTTCAGCAACCGCGTCTTGGCGCTCGACCACTCCGCATCGCGAAACGGTCGGCCGGCAGGCAGTTCCCAACTCTTGCGCAATTCTTCGATGCGTCCGGGCCGCTCAACGATCGCGCCGCTGAACTGCAGGTCGACTTCGCCCACCTGGGCTCGCTGCCCCAGTTCGAGACGCATGACATAGCGGGCTTCGTTGGTCTCGTCGACGGCGATCGTGACCTTCGGCGTAAAGTAGCCTTCGGTCGACAGCGCCTCCAGCGTGTCCGCACGGAACACGCGCAACAGGCGTTCCTCCTCCTCACGGTCGACCGAGCCTTCCCGGGTCGATACCTGCAGGACGCGGGCAAGCGCTTCATTGACCTCGGGCGGCGGCGTCTGGCCAAGGGCGATGCGCGCCAGCGGCCGCTCGGCCGAGTAGGCAGAGGCGCAGAAGGCCAGCAGCAGGAAAATGAGGAAGCGCACGTGGGAGACGTCTCGGAGGGCGGGCGCGGGCAGGCGGCCCGATCGACGTACGCATTTTATCGGCCCGTTGAAATTGACTGCCCGCAGCCTCACGTACGTCAAGTCCAACGGATTTGCCTTGCTTCGAGTTGACCATGCGCCAGGACAAACTGACCACCAAATTCCAGGAAGCGCTGGCCGACGCGCAGTCGATCGCCGTCGGCAACGAGCACCAGTACATCGAGCCGCTGCATGTGCTGGCCGCCATGCTGCGCGATGCCGACGGCGCCGGCCGCTCGCTGCTGGCGCGCGCCGGCGTGGCGGTACCTCCACTGACCAAGGCCGTCGACGCGGCGCTGAAGCGCCTGCCGCAGGTCTCCGGCACCGAAGGCCAGGTGCAGATCGGCCGTGATCTCGTGGGGCTGCTGAACCAGGCCGACAAGGAGGCGCAGAAGCGCGGCGACGCCTACATCGCCAGCGAAATGTTCCTGCTGGCGCTGGCCGACGACAAATCCGAGGCCGGCAAGCTGGCCCGCGAGCACGGCCTGGCGAGGAAGAGCCTCGAATCGGCGGTCGACGCGGTGCGTGGCGGCGCCAACGTCGCCAGCGCCGAGGCCGAAGGCCAGCGCGAAGCGCTGAAGAAATACACCATCGATCTCACCGAGCGCGCGCAGCAGGGCAAGCTCGACCCGGTGATCGGCCGCGACGACGAGATCCGCCGCGCCATCCAGATCCTGCAGCGGCGAACCAAGAACAACCCGGTGCTGATCGGCGAGCCGGG